>JACMKL010000745.1 GCA_014380105.1 Candidatus Melainabacteria bacterium | reverse complement strand
GACGTTCGGATACTTCTTGATCTTTTGGTAATTCGATTTCAAAATCTAGACGGGCTGATTTGAACTCAATATCTTCAGTCGCATTATCAAGTCCGATGTCTATCTGCGGTCTCTTCGAGACTGGCTCATCGACTGGTAATTCAATATCAATATCGGGTCTGGAGCTGTGTTCTTCATCTTCAGTTTCGACTGCCTGTTCCTGGAACAATTCTGCTGTCACTGGCTCTTCTTCACCGGTCGTTTCAGAAGTGTCCTGAATTCTTCGTTTTCTATCGCCTGCCTGACCTTTTTCTACCTGCAGTTCAAAAGGACTTTTGAGACGCTGCCACCCGCTGGATGATTTGCGCTCTTTGCCGTGCAATTCTTCTGAATCTTCTATTGGTGCCGCATTCATGTTACTGGCAGTAGCACTCATTCTTTTCTTCTTAGGCGGAAGAATGAATTCATCATCTTCGACGTCCCACAATGGTCTACCTAACTCATTCAACTCACCAGCCTCTTCAAGCAACTCACCACCGAGGAATGACTCCAAAGTATCGAGTTTATCCTTGCCTTCTTCCGGTTCGACCGCTTCAAGATCCAGATTGCGGGTGATGTCTATTGTTTCACTGTCTCCACTATTCGTCACCGACTGTCCAGCGTTTTCAGGAGAACTCCAATCGAGCTGATCTTTCCAGCTTGGCACCGCATTTGATATCACTAAGTTTGACGATGCTTCATCGGTGTCGGTTAATGCACCACTTAAATCCTCTCCCTCAATAGCTTCTTCTGCTGTTTTCGCTGACTCATCGAGTTGGAAGGTGCTTTGTAATGGATTGCGGAATGCTGGCATGCGGTCGCGGGTAGTGACTAGAGAGGGATCGATTTTATCCTGCGCAGTTGGTTTGGCAGAAATTCCGGAATCGAGTTCAGAAGTTGGTGATTTACCGCTCTGTTGGTCAAGGTCGATGAGACTATTTGCTTTGTCAGACAGGGCATAGGCAGGCATGCGGTCATGAGTAACATCTGTTTTCTCGCGCCTAATTTGATCTTGTTTTTGCACGTCGGAACTGGCGCTCTTTTTAGAAGATTGTTTTTTCGTGTCACCAGGGAAAACCAGATCGGCTCCATCGGCATCGATGAGTGTTATGTTGCCTTCGTCTTCTTCTTCCTGGTCGTCATCATCATCGTCGTCACCGTCGATTTCGATATTGATTGCAACGTCCACACTGGCACGGGCAGCGGCTGCTCGTCTAGCTTCTTCTTCGGCCTGGTCGCCCGCCACGGAATCAACCGCATCCAATTCATCAGAGCTTGCTTCCTCTGAAGATGTTTCACCACCAAGCAAGCCACCATCTTCAAAAACATGACCAGGTATTTCTGTGTTTTCGTCCGACTGACTCGAAGAATCTACTTCTTCGTCACCGACTGCTTGTGCATCGGCTCCGGCGGCTTCATCGCTCTCCTCTTCGCCAGACTTATCGCTATCGCCCTTTTCATAGCCCTTTTCGCTCTCGAACGTTTCATCCTTAACGCGGTCTCTGGTGGCTGAATTCTCATCATCATTAGTATCATCGGTGGTGCGCGATAAAGTTGTATTTTCGAGATTGCCCTCGGACTTTTCACTAAAAGTCTCGTGCTCGGCTGAATCCGAATAGCGACTTATTTCGTCTGTGCTGCCACCACGCAGAAGGTCTTCTTGATAGGCTTTTCCAACATATGTTGATGACGCAAAATCGCCAGTGATAGGCTCATCGAATACTTCTATGACCGGCTCTTCTTTTGTTTCGACATGCTTGCGTTTGGTTACTTCTGTGGCACCACTCTCCCCAGCTTTTTTAAGCAGGTCTTTCATTGTGGTGGGAGTTCCGGATTGCGATGCTTCTTCTGCGCCAGCAAGTAATTTCGATAGCATCGAAGGAGCCTTCTCGCCATTTCCTCCTCTCGAATTGCTCGAATTGCTCGAATCGAGAGCACCAGGCGGTAACATTTGAGCCAGTAAATTTGTGTGGCTTGAGACTTGCTCATCTCTTGGGGCAGCCAATGCTGGTTGCGTATAAACAGGCTGACTGGTGCGCATTGCCTGCGCTTCGGCTTCTTCTTCCTCGAGGTGATCGAGGTCGGATTGAGTTACATAGCCGCGTTCGACGACTGTTTCGGACACGCCGACGCCGCTTGATTCCAATTCTTCCATTGCCGCTATGTACTGAACAACGGTGATCAAGCCCTTTCGCAAAAGTTTTTGCGCAAACAGAACAGCCTCTAGCTGATATTCCTCAATGAAGCCCTGTTTTACCAAAAAGCTGCCGAATTGCATCTCCGGCATTGCTTTGTGCATGTCACAGGCAATTTCCAGCTCGGAAGTTTCAAGCAAACCAGCCACGTTGAGCAATTCGCCGATTTTTAGATGGAGACGTTGCCCCATCTCGCTGCCGCCTTTTTTATCGTCAGGCATAACCATGACGTCGGCACCGCGCAGACCCATCGTACGCAAATCATAATCGGTTCTGGTGACCGGATCTGAGAGGATGTCATATGCAATGCATATAAATTTCAGTTCGTGCAATAGCTGTTTGCGTCTGTCGAGATCGGGCATCTCACCCAATTCGCGATGAATAAGTCTAGTCAGCTTGTAAAAGCGCGTGCGGACGCCTTCCATAGGCGACATTTGAGAAACGCCGAGGAGTGTATAAATGTCAGAAAGAGGTGACTCCTTATCTGCCATTCTGCCTGTTCCGTACCCTCATGGTGCTAAAGCTGGGATTCCCGTTCGTCAAGCCCGTGTACAAATTCGCCGGTATTACGTCCGGACGAAGGTCAATCCTTATAAGGCCGACAAACTCATTATTCCTTGCAACAGTTGTATTAAACACTTAATGTACTTTCTTAAGGTGGAGAGATTTCATTTGTTTTGCAGTTATTTTGAAGGCGCAGCCGGAAAGGCACTTCTGAGCACGCTTTACACGCTTAATCTGAATGCGTTTCAATTTGAATTACCGCATACAATGGTGGTCTAAATTATCAGCCTTTTCTGGGACTTAAAGTGACGAAAGATAGCCTGAAAGAAGCTTTGGAACAGAATAAAGACATTCCGAGCCTGCTTGCACCCGACCAGATTGCCAAAGTTGAGGTGTTTCTCAAAGCCCTGATTACCTTCAATCAGCACACCAATCTTGTCGCCAAGAGCGAAACTGCGACCCTGATCGACCGTCACGTCGTCGATTCTTTGAGTCTGGTTCCGATAATAAATCACTATTCTGATATCGAAAAAGTGCAATCTCTTGTAGATGTTGGCACTGGTGGAGGTTTTCCCGGCACAATTGTGGCTATTGCTTGCGAGAATTTAGAAGTTTCGCTGCTTGAAGCGACTGCCAAAAAATGTCGTTTTCTAGAAACAGCTGCGGCGCAAATCAAAGTCAAGCACCCGATAGGCGTCATAAACGGTCGAGCCGAAGAGCTCGGGAATTTAGCTGAATTTCGCGAAACATTTGATTTTGCAACGGCAAGAGCTGTTGGCACAGTGGCTCTGGTAGCTGAATTGCTCATTCCATTGCTGAAAGTGGGCGGTTTTGCCTTCCTACAAAAGACTGACAGACAGCTCCAAGAAGAGATGCCAGAGGCTGAAATCAGACTTGAGCAATTGGGCGCAACTGTCGAAGAAGTAATTAGTCTCGCCGCTGAAGGCAGTGATTCTGGTCGTGTGGTGCTTGTTTTAGGCAAAAAATCTAAGACGCCAGGCGATTTCCCACGCCCATGGTCAAGAATTAAACGAGACTAAAATACTGAGCGACGAAGTCGCTGATTGGATGCGCCGCCATTCTGCAAAAAAAATAGTTTCCTAGGAAACTATTTTTTTTTGACTTTGACTATACTAACGACGCCAAAATTGCTGTGACAAGCCGATTTTTTCCTCAAATTAGCCGATGGCGTTTTCTAATTCCGGAACGAGCCAGCCTTCTGCTGAAGCTTGTTCGCGCGCTTTGTCAGGCTCATTGTCAATGGTTAGCTCAAGCAATCTGCGACGACTGCCGAAGACATACTGAGCGCGGTTGATCAGAGCCGTCACATCAAGACAGTTGTGCGCAAAAATTATGTTGTCGGGATGGCGATACCAGTCATCTCCGGTAGGCACGATAATATCAGCCACCAGGTCGCCCACTTCCAAAATTACTTTCTCGCGTTGAGCGCGTGGCGGAAAGTTGAGCGTGTAAAACTTGGTATCAAAACCAAGCGATTCCACTCGGCCCAAGTTTGTCGAAGTGGATTCGTCGACTGTAAAACCAGCCTCTTCATATGTACGCAATTCTTCATGCCAGAATTCGCGGAGCACTCCTTGAAGGGTCTCCATATGCGGCTCCAGGCGCCACATTTCGACAGTCGGTAAATAAGATTGCGATGGAATAAACTCCCAGGTTTCTTCCCCATAAAGAACATCGAACTGATGCGTATATGCGTAAGATGTCATCAATACGCTCAACCAAATAGCGTTTTCGCGATAGACTTTTGCGTAGCTCTTTTTAAACCACTGCTGCCATTCGTCAAATGAGTCGTACTGGCTTGAGCGCTTATTCAGTCCATCTCGCCATTCGCGCTCGTCTGGTGACGAATCGGTGGCGTGGAAAAACTCTGCCCAGTAGGAAGTGACAATTGCTTGCTCAAGCAGTGTAGGCTCTGCGCGTCCGACTTGCTGCATCCAGAGAGTTTGCACGGCTTTCAAAGTTTCTTCGCAGCGCGAATACGGATTTGAGTCTTTCAGGTCAGGACGATGCCTGACCCAATCAATTCCTGCTCTGATTAAAAACGCCGGGTGCATCCAGAAAATCTGCCTATTGAGCGCCTCAACAACGAAGCGACAGTAAAACTATATCAACAGTGGCGCCACTTGGTATCTGATCGGGCTTCAGTCTGCCTTGATACTTTTAACAAGCTTCTAAGTCGCCGCTCTGGCATCCGGAAATTACAGCGAGGTCGGCGTTTAATGACCATTCCATAATTGAGCCGTCAAAAACTGGTAAAACCACGCCGGTTGCCAGTTCATAGAGTAATGCAAAAGTGGCGGCGCGCACTCCGACTTCGCAATACGATGCTTTAATTCCGAACTGCGCATTTTCCGAATGTAATAGCGCTCGGAATTTTTCGCTACTAAGAAATTTGCCATCAGCTTCAAAATATCGCTCGAACCAAATATTGACCGAACGCGGAAGTCTACCTTTGCGCGGCTGGTAGTCAAAAATTTTGCCTTCAAATTCAGCTGGCGATCTGGTGTCGACAAGTAGTGGAGATGTGCCTCGGTCTTCCTCCAGTAGATTTCGTACAGACCTCAGGTCTATTCGACGCTCTGGTGCAAAAACTATTTCAATATTTGTTTTTGGGCTCGAGAAAATTTCAGTGGTGGTGTCACTGCCAGCTGATAGCCAGGCTCCGAAGCCACCATCGAGAATGCGCACATCCTGCAGTCCGTAATAGAGGAGCATCCAGGCGATCCGTCCTTCTCTTCCTTTGGATGCCAATCCATTTGAATAAACAATGACGGTACCACCCCTGGTGATTCCTAAATTACCCAGGCGAGCTTGTGCTTCCTCTAGGTTTTCGACTTGTAAATTGCCCCAATAGCCTGCTTCAAATAGTTCAGAATTGGCTTGCGCTGGTGCTTTTGAACACCAATCAAACCACTGGGTCGATTGGGCGCCAGGGATGTGCCCGCGCTCAAATTCTTCTGAAATTCTGGCATCTAACAAGACTATGTCTTTTGGATTGCGTAACAGTTTTGCCAATTCTTCTGCGCAAATCAAGCTTAACGACGTCATTTCGTTGACTTCGCTGCCGCCGTTTTGACTGGCTGACGGTCTGTTTTGGTAATCAAGTTTTCGAATGCTGAAATAGTTTTTCCAAAATCCGCCGATTTTTCAATTTCAACCAAACTGAGTGGCAGTCTCTGGCTCCAGTTTACGTCACCACCTGCACCAGGTTCGTTGAATCTTTGACTGGTCCCAAGCAAGTCGGTAATCATAAACATCGCTACCCAGGCTGGGCTGACCATGAGAGTCCTGATGAAAATGGCGTGCAATTCGGGAGTAAAAGTAAGCGGCGGATTGTCCTCGTCTTCACCAAGAAAACGCATCAGACGCTGTATTTCTTTCCAGCCTTCCGCACCTTCAGGACCGTGCCAGGATTTTACCAGGCGCTCATAAAATGCCTTGATAGGCTCATGGTCATGTGTTGCATAAGTGCCCAGGCTGAGCGGTTCCATCTCTTCTTTGGTCTTGAATTCGCGTGTCTCTTCATCGCGCTCGAAAATCGGAATGGCAAATCCAGCCATACCCAATTTTTTCAACAATGGTCGAACATAAGGAGGAACACAGCCGAGATCTTCGGCGACTATCCACGAATTGCCGGATGCTTCCATGATCACTTTGAGGAGCGCTTCTCCGTCGGCTTCATTTAATTCGGCGTCTTCCTCTTCATCGTCTGAGCGAGGCAAGAATTGTGGAAGTAGACCACCGGTCAATTCTTCAGCCTCGTCTTTCGTGAGGTCTACGAATTCCCAATTGCGCTCTGGAATCCAGGGGAAAGAATAAATGCGGAAAAATCCGAGAACATGATCGATGCGGAAATCGTGGAAAATTTCGGTCACTTTACCGACGCGTTGATGCCACCAGGAATACTTCTCGGCTGCGTGTTTTTTCCAGTCGTATTTTGGAATTCCCCAGTTTTGTCCCCATTTTTGAACGAATGGGTCGCCCTGGAAATAAGTTTCGGGCGGCGCGCCACCAGACCACTTCAGGTCGAATAACTCTCTCTGCCCCCAGACATCAGCGCTGTACCTACTGACACCGAATGGGATATCACCCATCAGTCTGACATTCTTCGTGTCCGCGTAATCTTTGACTTCGTGCCACTGCGCAAATGCTTGCCACTGTACAAATTCAAAATACTTTCGGCGGGTCTCAAAGTCCGATTTTTTGTCGCTTTTGCTGAGCCACACTTCAGTGAGTTGAGGGCTCTGAAAATGTTCTTCCCATTGCGTCCAAACGACGTTGCCATCATGCATATCGACGACTGTGCGAAATAGCGAATATGGTTTTAGCCAGCTGTCATTTGCTTTCTGGAAGTCTTCAAATTTTTTGACTGCGGCGTCGGTCTTCGGTAATTTTTCAAACTGTGTGAAAGCTGCTTTTAGAAGCTGGTGTTTTAAATTTTTGACCTGATCGTATTTTACCGGACCTTCGCTCAGCGTCGCTTTCAACTTATCGCTGACTAATTCCTTGACGTCTTCTTCAGAAAGCCATGGTATCGCCCCTGGTGAAACAGTCATTAGGGTCGGATCAAGCGCGACAGAGCTTATAGCTGAGTAGGGGCTGTGATCGCCCCCGGTTTCATTGACAGGTAAAGTCTGCAGTACACCAATTTTATGGCGCGAACAAAATTCGACAGCCTTCTTCACGGCACTGGTGTCACCTACACCGAGGTCATTTTCTTCGCGTAACGCAAATACAGGTATAAGCAATCCAGCTAATTTTTTTGACGGATCAATTTTCATTTAAACACCTAAGCGATCGAAGACGACATCAATGTTTTTCAAGTATTCATGCGGGTCAAAGCACGAGGCAATTTCTTCTTTGCGAAGGTGCTTTGTGACCGAAGGATCATTCATGAGATGATCTTTGAAACTTCCGTTGTCTGTGTTCCACGCCTTCATAGCATTGGTTTGCACCAACTTGTATGAGTCTTCTCTGCTCAAGCCTTTTTCGATCAATTTGAGCATGACTGCTTGCGAAAAAACGACGCCACCAAATACATCCATATTGCGTGCCATATTTTTTTCGTATACAACCAAACCGCTCATGATGCGCGAGAAGCGAGCCAACATATAATCAAGAAGAATGGTTGAATCAGGGATAATTACTCGCTCTACAGAAGAGTGGCTGATGTCGCGCTCGTGCCAGAGTGCAATATTTTCCAGAGCCGCCAGAGAGTTGGAGCGCAGGAGTCTGGCTAATCCAGTGATGTTTTCTGAACCAACCGGATTACGCTTGTGAGGCATCGATGAAGATCCTTTTTGCCCAGTCACAAAAGGTTCTTCCACTTCCAGAACGTCAGTGCGTTGCAGGTGGCGAATCTCTGTTGCAAATTTTTCCAGTGAAGAGCCAATAATGGCAAGCGTGCACAGAAATTGCGCATGTCTGTCACGTTGAATAATTTGAGTGGAAATTTTGGCAGGCGTTAGACCCAGAATTTCGCAAGTGAGACGTTCGACTTCTGGCGAAATATTTGAAAATGTGCCGACCGGACCACTAATCATGCCAACTGAAATATTGTCGATCGCATCATCCAGACGTTTTTGATTGCGACGAACTTCTTCCAACCACACGCCCATTTTAAATCCGAAAGTCATAGGCTCGGCGTGTATGCCGTGCGATCGCCCGATCTGAACGGTGTTTTTGTGCTTTTTCGCTTGACCAAGAATGGCATCATGCAAGACGTCCAATTCCCTGCGCAGCATGACGCCGGCGCGCTTCATGTTCATGGCGAGGGCCGTATCAATGACATCCGAGCTTGTCAGCCCGAGGTGGATAAAGCGTGAACTAACGCCGACGTTTTCATTCACATTTGTAAGGAAGGCAATGACGTCGTGCTTGACCTCTTCCTCGATCTCTTTGATTCTCTCGACATCGAAAGACGCTTTGCTTTTAATGTCTTCCAGCGCCGCTTCGGGGATCACTCCAAGCTTGACTTGTGCTTCGCAAACCGCGATTTCGACTTCCAACCATGTCTGGAATTTGGACTGCTCTGACCACAGAGCGCCCATCTCTTTGCGAGTGTAACGGTCAATCAATGCGCAAACCTCAACTATCGCCTTTTACGGCCTGTCAGTGAAACGACTGTTATTTTACGACGTCGTCCGGCTTGCCACATTTAGACTTCATCACCTCTTAATGGGCTGAGGCATTTTGCGTTGTCATGAAACTTAGAATTTGGAGGTGGCCAGCCGCGTTAAAATAGCGGCTGTTTGCCAGGGACGATGCGGAGATTAAATGAATGGCCACCCTTACTGATACTCGAGTGCTCTTACCGATAGACGTCACGCATCCAACTGAAGACATCGCCGAGCGTCTTGAGCAGATCATGCCGCTCGATGGCTTGCAAACTCATATTTTGTCGGTCCAGGAATTGCTGCCATCCTATGAAGGTCTGCTTTCTTCAGTTGCTGATTTCCCTGAAGATGCCTCCAATCAATTTACTGTCAAAGCTAGAAAAGTTTTGGACACTTTGGGTGAAACTCTCACCAAGAAGGGCGCGAAAGTTACAACTGAGCAAGTTTCAGGACCTGCCGCAGCCATGATTGAGAAGGTTGTCAAAGACGAAAACTTCCACATTACTGCCCTTTCGCCAGGTAGTCATTCGCGGGTTGAAACTTTTTTTCTGGGCTCAACCACAGGTAGAGTGGCAAAGCACGTGGCAGGAACGATTTTAGTCTTGCGCAATGGTCCAACAAGCGGACCCCTCGAGCAGGTCGTCTTCGGGCTCGACGGCTCGGAGAAAGCGAAAAACGCCATGATTCAGGCAGTCAAACTCTTCAAGCTCAAAGAGCGCTCAGTCAAAATTACTATTGTAAGCGTAGTCTTTGTACCAACTGCTCTAACATTCATTTCTCCAGTCGAATTCGTTGCTGCCATCAACAGCAATGCCAATATTGCGTGTGAAACAATTCTCGCCGACGCTGAGAAGACACTTTCAGACCTTGGAATAGCGATCGAAAATATGGAAATTATGCTGCGTCACGGAGACCCATCCAACGAATTGTTGCAAGCTGCCAAAGCAACCCGCGCGGGACTTCTGGTAATTGGAGCGCAGGGACATGCAGCCGTTCAACACTTCCTTTTGGGTAGTGTTGCTCAAAGAGCAGTTATGCATGCGCCATGCCCGGTAGCAATTGTAAAAAGCTAAATAGCTAAAACGGATTTACCTGACGAGAGGATGCGAGATGCTGTTGAAGACTAACCGAAGCTTTCTCTATTGCTTCTGGTGCGCATTCCTTGCCGCCACTATGTTGTGCATAGTCATTTTTACTCCAGCTCTAGCCCAGGAGGGAATGGCTGAAGAACAGCGCAAAGAACGAGAAGAACTCGATAGTATGCGTGAGGAGGTGGGCGATATCAAAAGCACCATCAACGATACCATGCGTCAGATTACTGAACTAAATAATCAGATCAAGAATCAGGTCTACAAGGAGGCACATTTATTTGTTCGTGAGTCCACAATCAAGGTGGCATCTGATGTTCAAATTGCAGCGTTAACATACAACGGAAAACTGCCTGGTCCCGAATTGCGTTTTGTGCAAGGCGACAAAGTAAGATTGGTCGTCCACAACGAATTGAAATATCCAACCAGTTTGCATTTGCACGGCATGATCGTAAAAGGCACTGTTGACGGATTACCGCGCCCAGACTCAGGTATGGTCAAACCAGGTTCGACCTACGCCTTCCAATTTATTGCCAATCAGCCAGGTACTTTCTGGTATCACCCTCAAATAATTCATGGTGACCAAAAAGCAAAAGGTTTGTGCGGTGCTCTTATCATCGAGCCAAAAGAGCAGTCTCGCACCGATAATCCGGATAAAGAAGTTGTCCTGGTTTTAAGTGATTTGAAAGCCGAATATAAAGGTCGCGTAGGTGAAGCAAAAACAACTTCTGGAGTAGCAGGCAAATCTGCCGGTGAAACAAAAGCATTGCCTGCACCGAAGCCATCAGCTGCGGCTGCTGCGTCCGCTGCGCTGAGTAAAAGCGATGCTGCCAGTGACGCGATTACGCCAATTTCCGGACGCTTGTTTAATGCTGTCGCCATCGCCGATAAAAAGCAAGAAGCAACACACTTTTTTATGATCAACGGAAAGAGTGCACCACTGGCGCCACCAATTGATGTGCGCACCGGGCAACGGGTCAAACTGCGCGTCATCAACGCCGGTCAGACAGCAATCCCTCTCCACTTAAGCGGTCACCGCTTTGAGGTATTGGCCAGAGACGGAAGCGATTTACTTGAGCCGCGCGTCTATCGTGACACAGTCACTGTTTCACCTGGTGAAAGAATGGACCTCGAATTTATGGCCGAAAACCCAGGACTCTGGGCTCTGGCATCAGAAATATTTGAGCAAAGCTCGCGAGAAGGTAAGACACCAGGCGGCATAGCCTGCATCGTCAGATACACAGATATGGTCGATAAGCCAGGCGAAGGCGGCAAGTAGCAGCAGACACAGGTTCGAAAAATCCGCGACTATATCAGTGACCGTCGCGTAATTCTTCCAGGCGTAATTTCACTTTTTCTCTGGGTAATCCAGTGTGCTGACAAAATGCACACCAACCGACTTCGATCACTTCTTCCCAATGCTGAAAAAAGATGTCGGTGTTGAGATAGCCTTCGCCAAGTTCGTAAGAATAATCTGCGAGAATTGCCTTTGCCATATCGTGCTGAATCATATGCTGAAGGTCGAACCACTTTTCTTCCACAGCGAGCTCAAAGAGTATTCCTAAAAACTCTTTTTGGCTATAACGCATTTCGGCTAGCTGCTTTAATTTGTCGTCCATCTGATAACCTAGCGCTGCTCCCGCTTTTGCTTAGTTTCTGGTCATCTCTGGGTTTCGCATATCATTAAATTAGCATAAGAGGGCCATCTCAAATCATATTAAGTTCAAAATTTCATCTATACCAGGTCAGGAAAGCCTGATATATCCTTGGAATAGCTTATGTCGACTCTGGAGTTTAACTTGGGCAGAAAAGATCTTGCACTAAATGCGATGGCACTTGCGTTTCTGTCACTCGGCAATTCGCATACAGCCTATGCCTGGCCCGATATCCCAGCCCAACCTTATGGCAGTGCTGTTTCCAATCCGCCAGTAAGCACAGCTCAATCTTCAACGATTTCTGGCGCCAATCAGTTGAATGTAATTCCGCTTACCAATGTTTTTCCGCCTGAGTTTCAGCGCATGTTGCCTTCCGGCGCTGCGCCTACTACTTCCGATTATATTTCCGACGTCATGAAAGCTACTAAAGACCGCGTTTTGCGTTTCAATAAAATGCCCGTCAAAGTGTATATAACGCCTTATCCCGAGCCAGGTTTCACCGAAACCTGTATCAAAGGTTTTGACGATTGGGAAAACCGCTCCGCCGGATTGATTGCCTTCTTGCGTGTGGACAATCCTGATGAAGCTCGTGTGCGCGTTGTCTGGAAACGCCTTGGAAACAAAGGCGCCGCCGACAATTGTTTGTTGGGTGCTCAGACAATTACGCGCTGGAAAGCCAATAATCCACAACCGGTAGGCGCTATACCGGTGTCTGGAATCCCAATGCCCATCTATATTCCGCGTCTTGGACCTAAATATTCCGTTGAGCCTCAAATAATCGAAGTAAATCTCGATCTGGTTTATGCGCGCGATCCAGAAATTCGGCTGCGCCTGCTCAAAAATATCGTCACGCACGAACTCGGTCACTCATTGGGTTTGCTTGGTCATAGCCAATCGCGCTCTGATTTGATGTTTGCCGAAACTGACGAAACATCACGCCTTTCTCAACGCGATATCAATACTTTGACGCGCTTGTATCAAATGAAAGTCGATATTCCTTTATAGGTTTCGCGAATGTAGCACTGCTAGCGCAGATTGAATGATTGCTTGATGTGATATTCCATATTTTTGAGAGCTTTTTCGGAGTTCAATAATGCTTTGCGTCGATCCGCCATTCCTGGTATCAGCGGTCGCCCATTCTTGTCGGCGGGATTTCTCTCTGTGAAAACACGCATGTAATCACCGCAAAGATTTGCCTCTTCAATCAGGTAAATTCCATATGCTGTGTGCAAACTGCTAGTCTCCGAGATCGCGTCTACGTCTTTCATTTGGTTGAAAGCATCAGCATAGCGTTGCGCTAATCCCTGTAGAAATTTTGCGTCATCTTCGCCCAAATTTACATTCGGACCGCGGGCAATTAACTGGTCAAAATACTGGCGTTCTTCTGCCGTCATTTCGTAGTGACGACGTATTTTGTCGTATTGATTGAACCATCCGCCGACATCATTGACTTCAATCGGTTTGGCTATTTGCGCCCGCCCGGAGCCGTTTCCTCCACCATCCTGAGTTGCTTCTTCCTTGCCATTGTCGTCCGGATTGTAGACGTCACTGACGTCATAACCGCCTTGTGCGCAGGCGCTAGGTGCGGCTAAAAAACTTGCATCAGCTGATACTGCGCAAAGAGCGATGAGCAAAGAATGCCGGAAAATTTTGCGGAAATTTTTTGGACATCTGGGGTATTTAAGCATCTGTCTCACTCCCGCAGTCGTCGGAATCTGTCAACTCAACTCTAATATTGATAAGGTGCAATACCAAATTGTTTGCGCAGCTGGTCATCGAGAGCCTTGTTTTGAATGTCTAGATTTTCTAAATTCTGCTTGCGCGCCATCAGCAAACTTACAACTGGCTTTCCAGTCTCATCGTCGACAGCAAAAATGCTTGTCTGCACTCTCAGATAGTCTGAAAAAAGGCGCTTCGCGTCTGAAAAATACTGATAATAGCCGCGGTGCAGCTTCTCTGTTTCAGGATAGAGAGGCAATTGCTTCATTTGCTCAGATGCTGTTGAATATTTGCTTACCATTTTTGTGAGCAAGACTTGCATGGTCCCCTTGTCCGGACCGCTGCCCAGCATGGCGCCCATTCCTTTTGCCATCAAAGTGTCCGATTTCATTTTCTCAGCGGGCGTCATTTGAGCCTGACGTCTGATTTGATCGTAGCGACCGAACCATTGGGGCACATACGCGCTCGGGTTGCCGTTGCGCTGCATTTGCTGCCCACCTGATTGCGGGCTAACTGGAATGTTGGCAATATCTTGTTGAGCTTGACCTGATGCCTCATTGCCCGTTTGAATAAGAAGCGTGGCAACAACTACGCTTGTGCTTAGTAGCCTTTTGTTCGCTTCAAGTTGTTTCGATATATTTGAGCTGGCGAACATTCGGTGACCCCGCGGCGGAAACTCTCAATATTTTAGCTTCTCTATCGTAAACGTGCCTGACACACGAACTAAGAGATTTCATTAGTTTGGGGTATGGAAGACATAGGACGTCCCCGGCGCGGACTGACCGATAATTACCAAAGGGGAACCCAAGATGACGATATTGGTGGCAGTCAAGAAAAACGGAAAGGTTTTTCTTGGATCTGATCGCATCACAACATTCGGCAACGAATATGTCACGGATTTAGTACGTGGCTCGAAAATTATCAAACTTAAGCATGCCTACCTTGCCACCAGCGGGTATTCTTTGCTCGACAATATTATCGAGCACCTCTATCACTCAAATCACAAATTGATGGAAAACACCTTTCAAGATCGATCACATGTTTTTTCTTTCTTCCTCGAACTTTATAATGAGCTCAGAAAATCTTACACTCTGGTTGAGCCTGGCAAAGATACTTTCGCCTCCATGTACAACGTCTTTCTAGTCGTCACTCCAACCAATATTTTTGGGGTTTCAACCAATTTGAGCGTCAGCGAATATCCTCGCTTTGCCGCTCGTGGCGCTGGTTCTGACTATTCTGTCGGATGTCTCTACGGACTCTATGATGTCCTGGATAGTGGATTTGACCTGACTAGAATGGCACTCGAATCTGCTTGCTTTTTCAATGTTTATTGCAAAGAACCTCTGGACATCATCGAAGTCAGAGCTGCGGATTTCGGCAAAATATCGAAAGATTCGCACAAAGCACCGGCAGCTCAGTTGACCACTTTTGATCGCCTGAGTGGACTAAAAGGAATGAAATTGGTTAGAGACAACGGCGCAAAATCTGCGACGTCCACAAAGATCGCCACGACCACGACGACCACGACGAAGGCTAAGACAGTTGGTGTGGCCGTAAGAAAAATAGGTAAGGTAGAAACGTCAAAAGGCTCGGCTAAAGCGCGCTTGAAAAAGGGTGCTGCGGTTCGGCAGACAGACGCGAAGGCGTCCAAATCGAAGGTATCCAGTCGTGGTGGCAAATCGGCGAAGCGCTCACGCTAGGTCTTTATGGACGATCACTTAGGCGCAATAATCACAGTAATCGGCATGACGTGTGACGTCATGGGTGGACTTTACTTAGCTTACGATCTTTTGGGCGGCGAAAATGGACCGCTCTGTTTGCTTACAAAGATTGTCAATTACAGCGCTTTGATGATACTAATTTTGATTTTTGCAATGGGACTGAAATTCGCCCTGATTGCTGGTTTTGGGCTTGGAGCTGCACTCGGTCTGCACCTGGATCGGGCCGGAAAGAATTTGCCGGACACCAACAAATTCTTATTTGCACTTGCTCTAATTCGCGCAGCCGCTCTTGGATTGGCAATTTTAACTAGTGGAAATATTGAACTGGCTCTGATTGTTGCTGGAATAGTAATGGTGCTTTCGATGGTGCTGCCGAAGGTTGGTCTATCACCCGCTGCTATCTATCATTCGGCAGCGATTCCAAAGGTGAGAATTCGTCAGCTTTTCGTCGCACTTTTTATTGGCAGCATTGCCCTTCTACTGAGTATGTTGAGCGTTAGTATCAGCGGTGGTGATCAGAGTGTGATGAATTACGCAATCAAGTTTGGAGTTGCATTCATATGCACCATGCTCATTGTTACAACCATCAGTCCGACAATTGAATATTATTCTGACCACTTACCTCCGAAAGCTTTCGGTACAGGAGGAGTAATTCTATTTCTGGTAGGTTTTGTAATTCAAGCAATACCATCTGTGGCTGTCATTTTCGATGTCGCGAAATGAGCTTTGCGAAATTGAAATTTGATTGAT
>JACMKL010000744.1 GCA_014380105.1 Candidatus Melainabacteria bacterium | reverse complement strand
CGCGGCGAGTTCAGCGTACGTCAGAGCGCCTGCCAGGCTAAGCAATCCCGCAACGACCCAAACAGTAATCACCATGCCCGGCGTGCCGACATTGCACGTCATGACCCGCGCTTTGAGAAATACGCCTGTGCCGATAACGTTGCCGATGATGATCGACGTCGCCGCGATTAATGTGAGCTCGTACAATAAAATCGAGCGCTTGCTGTGAGCCGCTCACGATTATTACTTGCTCCCAATCGCAGCGCACCCCGCGCGCGCGTCTGAGATATTCGGCGATTGCTTCTCTGAGTGGTCGATAGCCTGCCGAATCCTTGCTGTATTCGAGAGCCGAACTATTCGTCACTTCCGAATGTTTCATCAAAAGCTTGCGCCATTTTTTAAGTGGCACCTGGTCAAAGGCGACCGAGCCGCTCGTCATCAGTCTTCCTTCTGTTTCGAAATCACCTTGTGCAGAGAGATATTTTCCAAAGTCAGAAAGATGATCAAAAAAACGTTTTTCTTGTCCTTCCAATTTTGTCTGATCTGACGAGGACGCAAAAAGCAGACTGTCAGGCAATTCATTGGACACATAAGTGCCGCTGCCAGCGATGCTCTTCAAATAACCTTCGCTCAATAACTGGTTGTATGCTGAAGTTGCAGTTGTGCGAGAAATATCGAGGAGGTCGGCAAGTTCTCGACTGGACGGCACTTTTTTGCCGGCAGCCCATTCGGCTGACAAAATCAGGCGTCTAAATTCCTCATAAATCTGGCGGTGCAGCGGAATTCCGCTGCCTGGGTCGAGTCTAAGTTGTAGATCCATGTGATGCCGGCCCGTGAGGGCAAAAGAGGTTAGTAACGAGGAACACTCGGGCGAACTTGGGAGGAGGGAGAGCGAAATTAGTAAGAGCACCACTATCTATTTTTCCACAGATTCTCTTGAAAACCTTCAGTTATCTTTCGATTCTCATGTAAATGCTGAGTTTTGCTTCAGTAATCAACTATACAATGTCGTATCAAAGGGCAAAAAAGGAAACGAGATGCATCGACAACGGTTGAGCGCACAGGGCGCTTTTCCGTTATCAACGACCTCGATCCTCCGTGAATTTACTTAATCCACTCGTCGTTCAAGATTTATCGCGGCAGCGTCGTGGTGCCCATCGGCAGCCAGGCGCCCTTGCGATTCGGCTTGTCCAACCAGGTCCACTTGTAGCGAATGCCGTTAAATTCCAGACGGAAGAACAGACCGAAGTATTCGGCAGCTTTTCCGCAGGCATGAAACGAATCCGCAAACCAGTCCAACGAAACGATTTCCTTGATGCTCGCCACCTTTTCATCGATGGTGAGCTGCAGGACGATTTCGCCGGTCGGCTTGCTGTGACCCGGATTGTTTTCGACGTCGACCCTGACGATGGCGTTCTTGATGGCGAAGTTGACACGGTCATGTGCCGCATTATGCCACCAGTTGCGCCGAGCCAGGCTCCATTTGCCGTAGCCGAAAATGCGCAGGAAGTTGAGCTTACGAGCCTTGTCCTCGCGGACGCGGCGCTCATCTCCAATGCACTTGTCGGCAATCACCAGAATGGCATGTGCAGCATCTCTGATGCCGCTTTTCAGGACGCGACTGGCGCGGTGAAGCACGATCAGGCGGCAGACGTGTGCCGTGATTTCGTGTGGTACACCGCGACGTTCGAGGTAGTCCTTCATCACACGCGCACCTTCGGTGTCGTGTTTGTCGATGTCGATCGCGCGACCAACGTCGTGTGAGCGCAAGGCGGTGGGAAGGGTGAACTCGCGAGTAACTTCATCCAACAGTGGGCCGAAAATGGCTTCCAGCTGAGGGAGGAGTGACTTCATGCCAAGGTCGTAGACTTCTTCACCGTGATGAGCATCGTGCCGGGTTTGTCCCATAGAGTTTTTGTCTCCACGGGCGTAGTAGTCGAGGTATTCGGGATCTGACGGCATAGCGTCCCGAATCTCGATCAATCGAGATAGTTCCATACTTTTTGTGTCTCCAGTTCATATTTGGCGCGCACCATCCTGGGTCGCACGCACAGTTAAAAATTCACTTCGGATGGATAAGTGCTGAAACCCTAGCCTCGAACAAACAAGACGCAATCATCGGGAGGTGGTGCTGTGAGCTGCCTTTAGTTCCTGATGATTGGGTCTCCTAGATTGAATGAGATAAGTGGGTTTAACTGGAACCTAGCAACATGAGACAAATAAGAGCAATACTTAAGCTCTGAATTTATCTATTGCAGCGCCGATAAGCTCTTTCAGATTATGGAAAAACAGCAAAAAAAGGCTGAAAAGCACAGTTGCGTCGCCGAGTCGCTATCTCAGCTGTGCGAGCTACTCATAATTCGAAGTAGCTTGTAACAACGTATCTTGAGTTTAAGCAGCAAATTGCATATGGCAGATGGCAGCAATTTTGAATGCAAAATCGAGCCAGATATCCAAAGAGCATCTAATTGTTTGCTCAAGCGGCTTGTGTTGTGACAAGAAAAAAGAGCGATACCACTTACGGTATCGCTCTTCACTTGGTCGCAGGACCGGTACTGCCCACGGTATTGACCATCCCTGGTCTTTCTCTCTTGAGTGCCTGCGTCATATCAATTGTTCTACGAACGGCTCCAGGGTAAATAGGAGAGCTCCTTGAACAAATTCATAGTAGCAGATACTGATCCAAAGTCACGCGTGAAACTACGAAAATTAGCCTTCTGAGCCCATTTGCGATTGTAGCTCAGTCAAGAGATGTTCAATAAGAACTTCAGCCTGACTGCGTCCTAGTTCATCCCAGTGTGGAACTTTGAATCGCTCTACCGAGAAGTTGTCCGCTTGTTCGTCGGACCAGCCGACCAGATCGAGGGCTCGACCTAATATAGTCAGGTAGTTTTGATCGGTGATTTCACCAAGGAATGGACCCTTCTGCATTTGTGCCTGTGCTGCTTTTGGAGCTTCAGAAGGAACAGGAGGTACAGGTGCTGGCGGTGGCGCCATTGGTGCAGGTGACGCTGGCGGTTGCGCCGACTGCGGTGGCTCAAAGGCGCTGGAAGGCTGAGTGGGCTGCCCACCAGACATGTATGGAGCCGGAGGTGGTGTCAAAAATGGAGATTCAGCTGACGGTTGCGGTGGCGTGATGAAAGGCGAATCAGCCGCAGCTGTTGGCTGTGGGGGCTGGCCCGGCGGCACAAAAGTCGAGCCACCAATTGGATTGGTGGGAGGTCCGGAAGAAGGTGACGATGCCGGATTGGAAAGGAATGACGGCAATTCAGCTTCAGATACTGGTGGAGTTGCGCCAAGGGCAGCAGAGGCAAGATCAGGCATGAGCGGTGGCTGCGCGTTGGTCGAAGGGGACGAAATACTTGGTGGTGCAACTGGTGCCGAATATGCACCTGCTGCCGAATATGCACCTGCTGCAGCTGGAGCTTCAGGTGCCACAGGTGCTGACGGAATTTCTGAAATTGACGGTAAAGGAGTCGGTTCGCTGGCGGCGGTTTCGCGAGCTGCATCACCAGCGGACTTAACTACCGATGAAAACATGTCGTTAGCCATAGAAGCACTGGTTGATGAAGTTGAAGCGGCAGCGCTAATATCCGGTGCAAACTCATTTTCGCGATGGCTGGGCTGAGGCGGAGTGAGCAAGAAATCGGACGTCAACGATGATGGTGGCTCAGGCTTGGTTGTATCATCCGAAGAAAAATCATCTGCCTTTGCTGATTCCGCAAATGGAGAAGATGGCATAAACGCGGGAAGCTTGCTAGTTTCGTAGGCAGTTGCCGGTTTTTCGGCGCTTTCGAAAGAAGGAAAAGGCTCCGGTACTTTTTCCGGCGGAAAATCGGCAGCAATCGCCTGGTCAGCAGGCGCTTTGGGTGCGCTGTCAGAGATTGGGGTTATTTGAATTTCTTCGTCGTCGAGACCTTCCTCGTCTTCAAAATCTTCTTCGTTTTCTTCGTCTTCGTCTTCGCCTTCAGTTAATTTGGCATCGTCGAACGGCGCTAGCGGAGGCTGCGCTGGAGGACTGGGTTCGCCGATTATTTTGGTGCGTTCAGGAGGATTTGCACTACTGGCAAATGATGAACCAAATGAGGACGATGATGGACCTACTTCAAAGGTAGACTCCGCAGGCGGTGTTGCGCTCACGGGCGGAATTATTGCCTGTCTTTGCGGAGGCGGCGGTGGTGGCGAAAATTCTACAGGTGGACCAGCTGAATAATCTGGTCCAATATTGAATTCTTGCTCTGGACTGGCCTTTGGCTCTGGTGCAAACTCACGTTGCATCGGCTGCCATGGAGAAGATGTTTCACCATTCAATTCTTGTTTGAGCGTAATCGAAATCATCAACTGGCGAAGTTCGTCAATTTGACGGGAGATTTCAATAAAGCGGCGCTCAGAAAAATTGCGGAAGCCAATCAAGGCTTCCATCAATACCTCAGGATTTCCTGGAGGTGGTGGAAGACCAATCAATTTAGGAGTGACAAGACCTTCGGCTTCGAGTTGTGGACGAATCTGAGAAGTCGGCCAGCCTTGCTCTACAAGTTCTTTGATGCGTTCGAGCACAGACATGTCTTCAGAGCGATACTGCCGCTGTTGCCCACGACCGCGCTTAATCTCAAGACCAAACATCAATTCCCAGCGTCTCAGCTGGTGCACCGATAGCCCCAATTTGGCGGCTACGGCGTTAATTGAGAGCATATCGACTTGAGACATGAAGCGACTCCGGATTGACTATTGCTACCATTATATACACTAACTAGCGCAGGTGGCGCAGCTCCGATACTTGCTTACCCAGAAAGCTGTGATAGTCAAACCCTATTAGGTTTTCAAGCTTCAGATAAAATTTACTATAGTAAGTCATAGAATCCGTTTAAAAAAAGAGAAGACGCTGGTTAAGGCGTCTTCTCTCCGGACTATTCGAGAACTAGTTCACGAGTGTATCGGTCCGGTCGATTGTGACTCAGTAGCCGCCGCGGTAAATGCGCTGGCGACCGTAGCTGTCACGGTAGATGTAGGCGCGATCACGCTGCGACCAGTAGGCCACTACGCGAACCGCAACTTCACGTTCCCGCCAACCGTAACGAGTCTGCACCTGGCGCCATTCGTAAACGGTCACGTAGATGGGCTGACGATAGTCGTTGCGATAGCCGCCGTTGCCACGATAACGATCGTTCCAACGATAGCCGTCGTTGCGATAGCCGCCGTTGCCGTAGTAAATGTCGCGATGACGACCGATGTTGACGTCGACGCCGCCAGGGCCGACATAGATTCCGACGCCTTGCGCACTTGCCGGGGTTGCCGAGAGTGCACCGAAGAGCGCAAGAGAGAGAGCGACGAGAGCGATTCTAAATGTTTTCATACGAAACTCCTAGTTTGTGAGACGCCAAAAAACACACATATGAGCTTGCTTCTCAAATGCGTGAATTCTGTAATCTCGGTTAATTAGTAGGTGGACTAAAGCTGTAACGTCTCTCCAAGCCTACCGCTCAGAGCTACGCAAACTTCTGATTCCCAATCAATTTCAAACCTGGTTCTCAACTGCCCGCGATAAAACGAGAAGAAGAGAATGGAAAGGTAGCAAGGGTGAAGCTTTCCGGAGGTTTTGGTTTTTTGGGTCTTGAAAAATAAGAACAGAAGTACGTTGAAACTAGCAAAGCCAGCGCGCGTAACACAATGACAGTCCCAGGCAACATTCGACTGTCAGTGTGGAAAACCGCACACTCTTAACAAGTGGCGCTCCGGGACCCTGACCGGCTGTGAAGTGATTCGGTTGCGCTAATGGTGCCAACCGTTGCTGAAAGGAAACATGGGGTCAAGGGGTGATCGACCGATGGAATAGCCTTAGAATAGGCAACTTAGGCGAGTTGTTGGAGGATGGTCCGCGATGAAAGAAGATTTGCGCAGAGCAATAGTGTTGGTCATAGATGGTTGCGGAATTGGCGCATCACCAGACGCAGAAGCTTTTGGCGACTCAAAGACCTGCAATACCCTGGCAAACACCGCAAGTCACGTTGGCGGATTGAAGCTGCCTGTCATGGAAAAATTGGGGCTGGGCAATATTACTGCCATCGACGGCGTAAAACAGCTCGACGAATGCTACGCGCGCTTCGGGAAGCTTGAAGAAACCTCCAACGGCAAAGACACCCAGACCGGACACTGGGAAATGATGGGAATCGTTAGTGAGAAAGCTTTTCCACTTTATCCTGAAGGCTTTCCTAAAGAAATAATCGACGCTTTTATCAAAGAAACTGGCTGCAAGGGAATCCTCGGTAACAAGCCAGCTTCCGGAACAACCATTTTGGAAGAACTTGGCGAAGAACATCGTAAAACCGGCTATCCAATCGTCTACACATCGGGCGACAGCGTTTTCCAAATTGCTACCAATATCGAAACCACAGACCTGCCAACTCTCTATCGCTGGTGCGAAATTGCTCGAAAAATACTTGATGGTCCGCACAGAGTCGGACGCATCATTGCTCGTCCATTCAAAGGCACACCAGGAAATTACAGTCGCCTCGGTGGAGAGCGCCGAGATTACGCGGTTCCACCACCAAAGAAAACTTTCTTGGACCATCTTTTGGGCGGAAACGTCGGAGTTTATGGTGTCGGCAAAATTGAAGATATATTCGTCAAAAATGGCCTCAGTCACGCCAAACACACCGGCACAAACAAAGAAGGGCTGGAGCTCACACTCAATGCTATCAACGGTTCGGACAATTTGCGCGCTTACAAATTGGGCGAAAATAAACCGGACGATGTGCAAATGATTTTCACTAATCTGGTCGACACCGATTCGCTTTATGGGCACAGACGTGACGTAAAAGGCTATGGCTCCGCCCTTGTGGAGATCGATGCCTATCTAGACAAAATCGTCAAAGCAATGCGCAAAGACGATTTGTTGATCATTTCGTCTGACCACGGCAACGATCCGACCGCACCTGGAACAGACCATACACGCGAGTTTGTACCGATGATTGCCTATTCACCGACTTTCCTCGAAGGCGGTAAGCCGATGTCAGCCAAGAAGGCAAATGTTGGAATCAGACATGGATTTGTCGACATTGCCGCCACTTTGTCAGACTGGCTAGCTGTTAAGTGGGATGGTGATGGTGTCTCAATTTTTGAAGAATCAGGTGTCCACGTTTAATCAGAAAAGGCGTTGTAATTTTTGGGTTTGGAGAAAGACATGGCAGCAAAAAAATTGATCGATTTCACCGGTCTGGTGGGGCAGTTTCAAAATCATCAACAATTCAATGACGCAGTCATAGTGCAATTACGCGAAGGTGGCGCAGGCGGAGAAGTCGTTGTTTTAGATTTTGCAAAAGGGATTAGTGAGCCTTCTCTGGTATCAGATCACTTGAATGTGAGCGGTGTAAGCCCATTAATGGGAGCCAATCATGCCATCGGTGATAGATTTCCGGTGGTCAACGAAATTTACGAGATCGAAAATTCCAAGCTGCCGTCCGCTCTTCATGCTCTTCCGAGAGTGGTTGTGGCTGGAGTAAACGAAGCTATCAATGCCGGCGACAAAGAGCTGACTTTTTTGAAAACTCTTGGAGCTGATGCGACCTGCAAAAATATTGTGCCGACCATGCTAGTTGCTGCGCATGCCAAAAAGAAAGTGCTTGCTGTCCTCGTTCCTGAAGGTCAGACTTTGAGTGCGGAATTGTTGGCTATAGTGCTGTCGGTGATGTTCACCGTGCCCATGCCTGCGTTTAAAACTCCCCCGCCGCCGGTATCTTTGCCGTCG
>JACMKL010000743.1 GCA_014380105.1 Candidatus Melainabacteria bacterium | reverse complement strand
CTTTAAAGTTGAACAACTGATTTTCCATGAAACTTTAGCGATGAAAGTAGCTAGTCACCGAATGGACGCGACAGGGGTTCAGCGCTTTCAGCGTGAAGCCGTAACTTCCAAATTGTTGGAACACGACAATATCGTAAAAGTCCATGATTTTGGATTGATTGACGGAATTATTCCTTACTTCGTGATGGACTATGTAGAAGGAGAGAGTCTTTCCAGCTTGATTGCGAAGGAGAGTCGACTTTCGAAAGATGCTGCGTTTGCAATTTTTTTGAAAGTTGCTGAAGCCCTTAGCCATGCCCATCATAAGGGAGTGGTTCATCGTGATTTAAAACCGAGTAATATTCTCGTTCTGAAAGATGGTGTCAGTCTGACAGTTAAGGTTGTCGATTTCGGCATCGCTAAACTAATTGTTCCTGATGCTGAAACACAAGGCTTGACCAAGACAGGCGAAATATTTGGTAGTCCTCTGTACATGAGTCCAGAACAATGTGCTGGCGGTGTTGTTGATAAGCGCTCCGATATTTATTCGTTTGGGTGTTCTTTATTTGAAGCGATTTCCGGAATGCCACCATTCAAAGGTGAGACTGCTTTGCAAACTTTGATTCTGCATCAGACAGCCAAATTGCCATCATTGAAAGAAAGCACAATGAGTCTAATTGACGAACCAGCTGTCGATCATTTATTGCGGAAATTGACGGCAAAAGATGCGGAGCAGCGTTACCAGGATTTTGACAGCATCAGAATTGATATGGCGCTCATTCGCAACGGTCTAGAACCAGCCAGTGCTACCTTGTTTACAGGATCTGGGGCCAAACCGGCGCAGACAGGCAAGCCCCAAATGTCTAAATCTACCGGCGTAATAGCTCTCAGTGTTATCGCAATATGCCTGTCAATTTTTACTCTCACTCGTCAATCTGATGATTCAAAAAATCGCGAAGTTGAAGTTCGACAAAATAAAGTAATTTCCCGACCGTATAAAACTCCGCTAGCTATAAATCTAGAGAAAGACGAAAAATTTTCTTCAACATTTGTTGGTGCAGACGGGCGGCTTTATCGTAAATATGTATTTCCGAAGGGTAAAGAAGTCGGCATTTTCTATTTTGGACATGTCACCGTAACCGGCGCTCGTCAGGCTATTGCGAAGGGCGAGGTGATTTATCCTGCTTCAGAAGAAGTGGGCTTTCAGATAATTAAAGATGGTGCTCGAGAAACATCTCTAATGCGCGGATTCAACGGTGATGAATTCACCAGACTGCGTGCCACCAAAATGATGGAATTGGTAGACGATAAAGCTATCCATGACTTCAGCCACCTAAGAACACTCAACTGTCTTGAACTAGACACAGACAATGTCTCGGACTATTCAATACCAGTCATTGATAATTCATTTCCTAAGTTGGAAATTTTAAGTGTTCCTAATACCCTCATCACAGGTCCTGGGCTGGCAAAATCAAGACTGCTCAAGCAATTGACTCTTCTGCGTATGAGTTGCAACGAGAATGGACGAGCAGTTGTTGACGCATTAGTGGGCTCGAAGAAAATTACTTATTTGACAATGACAAATTGCGATCTGAAAGATGCAGACCTCGAAAAAATTGCGACTATGCCCAATTTAACAGAATTGCAAATTCGCAGTAACGCAGGCATCACTGATAAGGGTATCGCCAAACTGGCTCCACTAAAACGACTTAAATCACTTGATTTAGTCGATTGCAAAACTTCTCCTGCCTGGGTCAAGTCTCTCCAAAAAATTCCAAACCTTCGCCTGGTCAATATTAAGACTGAGAGCTGGAGCGCTGCTGAGCGAGCCACACTGAAAAACAACGCGGGCGTGTTTTACGAAGTTAATGACGGGTTGATGAATTACGACAAAAACTTGAAGAAAAATTATTCCGACTAGCTAGGCGCTGTGTAAGCGTCGCGTGGGACACACTTCTTCTAAGACAGTCTGAATATTGGTTAGTAAACCACCAAGACCGGTGCGCATCACAGACGATACCATGACCGGATTCGGAACCTGCGCAGCCAGCCATTCAAGATCTTCTTTTCTGGCTTTGTCAGTCTTATTCAATACTGTGATAATCGGCTTTTCGATAGCGCCGAGTTCACTCAAAACGTCATAAACTGAACTCATATGTTCCATTACGTTTGGATGACTGGCATCAACAACATGAAGGAGCACATCTGCAATGGCAACCTCTTCAAGAGTGGCTCGAAATGCGGCAATTAATGAAGTAGGCAAGCGCTTGATAAACCCTACGGTGTCAGTCAGAAGGACTGGACTATGATCAGGAAGACTTGTCCTGCGCGTTGATGGATCAAGCGTGGCAAAAAGTTTGTCTTCAACCAACATGTCGGCTTTAGCAAGCGCATTCAATAGAGTCGATTTGCCGGAGTTTGTGTAACCGGTCAGGGCAACTTGAGGCAGATTATCATCGAAGCGTTTGCGTCTCTGCGTGTCACGATAAGTCTTGATTCGCTCGGTCTCTCTTTCCAGGAAAGTGATCCGTTCACGAATTCTTCGGCGGTCAATTTCGAGCTTTGTTTCACCAGGGCCACGTGTCCCAATTCCGCCACCCAGTCGACTGAGTGAGGTGCCTTTCCCGACTAATCTCGGCAAAGTATATTTCAACTGAGCTAACTCAACCTGCAACTTTCCTTCCTTGGTCTGCGCTCTTTGAGCGAAGATATCTAGAATAAGTTCGGTGCGGTCAATTACTTTTACGCCAACTACACCGGCAAGATTTTGCTGCTGGTTAGACGACAATTCTTTGTCGACTATCACAATGTTTGCGCCCATCTCTTGAACCATTAGCGCCAGCTCTTGGACTTTCCCAGACCCCAAAAAGAATTTTGGATCCGGTTGTGCCCGAGACTGAGTTAATCGTCCACAAACGCT
>JACMKL010000742.1 GCA_014380105.1 Candidatus Melainabacteria bacterium | reverse complement strand
TTTTTAGTATGGACGAACAGAGAGGCTGGCGATGCTTAAACATCACCAGTCTCATTTCCTTTATTTCTTCATTATTTAACTGGAACTACCACGGTAGACGCTCAGTCACCCAGTAAATAGGAAGGTTGCAATACCTATTTTGCGTTGCGACTTTTCCTGCCAGTAGATATTTAAGGAGCTTACCAATGAAGTATTTGGGATTGTTGTCTTTGGCTTCGCTACTCGTCATTAGTGCGAATCCAGCAATGGCAGACAATAGCGGAGAACTTTCAGACAAGATAAACAATAGTGAAAAGAGCGGATCAATTACACGGGAAGCTGCAGTACAGTTTCGTGCCGATGCTGACAAGATCGCTCAAAGTGAAAAAGATATACGTGCCAAACATGATGGTTTGTTGCCAGCAAAAGACGGCGTTAAATTGACCAAAAGCCGTAAAAAGATGATCGAAAAAATCGCCAAACTAGAGACAAAAAAACCAGATAACACCGCTCACAACAAAGGTGACGATCGCAAGGAATCTCCGACTCCACAAGTTCAAGGAACGTCGAAAGGTGACCTCGCCAAAGTGGTATCAATCAGAAAACAAATCGTAAATGATAAGACACTTTCGACCAATGCGAAGAACGTCAAAATCATCGTGATTAATGACACTGTCACCTTGCGTGGCGTCGTTGATAGCGCTGCAGAAAAAGTGAAAGTATGTGATGCAGCCAAATCTTTTGCAATCGATTCAAAAGTACTCGATGAATTAGAAGTAAAAACCAAATAGTGTTTTTTGATGAGTGAGGTTAATTGCCACCGCTCGATAATTTTTTAATTACAGTCAAATCACAGGAGATTCACTATGAATTGGGATGAAGTAAAAGGTAATTGGAAACAGATGCAAGGACAAGTCAAAACTCAGTGGGGCAAACTCACTGATGATGACATGACAATGATCGAAGGTAAGAAAGACCAATTGGTTGGCAAGCTTCAAGAACGCTATGGTCACACGAAAGAAGCTGCTGAAAAAGAACTCGACGAATTCTGCAAGAAGCTTTAATTCTAGAATCAAAGAATCACATTTTAGAGTAGACCAACAAGCCCAGCCGTAAGGTTGGGCTTGGCTCTTTAGTTGAACCTTTATGTTGAAATGCAGATGAAATGGAAAAGACCCAGCTTTGGTACATGCAAACCAACGCTGGGTCTTTTCGTCTAACTGTGGAGTTATCGATATCTGTCTTGGTAGTCTGCGGACGTGCCAAAATTTCGAAAGTTCCCGAACTTCCTGAAAAATCTTTTTGAGTTCGTCTGACTAATGTTGGCCGGCGATTGGCTGACTTTGTTTGACCAGATTCTGAGATGCAGCAGCGCTAGATCCGTTCTTTTTGTCGTTTTCTTCAAGGGCTGCTTCAACAAGAGCCACGAAAAGTGGATGCGGATTGTCAGGACGTGATTTTAGTTCAGGGTGGAATTGGCAAGCTACAAAATATGGATGATCAGGAAGTTCAATCATCTCGACGAGTCTGCCATCTGGTGAAAGTCCTGAGAAAATCAGACCTTTCGCTGCCAGTGGTTCTCGGAAGTCATTGTTGACCTCATACCGGTGACGGTGTCGTTCTGAAATTTCTACGCCACCATAAGCTTTGCTTGCCTTGGAGCCGGCTTTGAGATTGCAGGGGTATTTGCCCAGTCTCATCGTTCCACCCTTCAAAACAACATTATGCTGATCTGGCATTAAGCCGATGACTGGATACTTGGTATCAGAGTTGAATTCTGTAGAATGCGCGCCTTCCATGTTGGCGACATTTCGTGCAAATTCAATTACAGCTGTTTGCATGCCAAGGCAAAGTCCGAGATAAGGAATTTTCTTGGTGCGCGCATATTCGCCAGCTTGAATTTTCCCTTCGATGCCCCGGTCTCCAAAACCGCCTGGCACGAGGATCGCGTCAATATCATTGAGGTAGGCGTCTGCCCCATTTTTCTCGATGTCTTCTGACAAGACCCATTTGATCGAGACTGCGGTGCCAAGTTTTGCGCCGGAATGTCTTAGTGCTTCTACAACCGAAATATAGGCATCGCCTAACATCACATATTTTCCAACGATTGCTACGGTGACAGCGCGTGTCGGCCGCTTGATACGATCGCAGAGTGCTTTCCATTCGGTCAAATCCGGTGGATTATTTGGCAAACGCAATTTTTCTAGAACACGGTCAGCAAGACCTTCTTGCTCCATGAATAGTGGCACTTCATACAAATTAGAAACATCGCGACATTGAATTACAGATGGCAAATCGACGTCGGTGAAGAGTGAAAGTTTTTCGCGGATTGACGTAGACAGTGCCCGTTCTGTTCGACAACAAAGAATGTCTGGTTGAATACCGCGGCTTCTCAGAGTGTCGACACTGTGCTGTGTAGGTTTTGTCTTAAGTTCGTTGGTCGACTTCAAATTCGGGATCATGGTGGCGTGAATGTAGCAAACATTGTCGCGACCGACGTCTTTACGCATCTGTCTGATTGCTTCCAAGAAGATCAAACTCTCGATGTCACCAACCGTTCCGCCCACTTCCAGAATGACAATTTCGGCTTGCGATGTTTGAGCCGCTTTGCG
>JACMKL010000741.1 GCA_014380105.1 Candidatus Melainabacteria bacterium | reverse complement strand
TCTGAGAAGTTTTTGGTAGCCTAAGTGCCCTCCATGACTAAAATGAACGCGTTCCGCGTAATTTATAGGGAGGGGAATTCCGTTATCAAATTTTTGAAGTTCCTCTCGCCGAACAATATCAAATGATTCTGAATGGATTGTTTGTAGCGATCTAGGGGTCTCGTGACGATCGAGTGAATTGGCATCTAAATCTACAGTGAAAGACGCGAGCAGCAGACAAACGGAAATATATATGTTCGCATTTTTCATGCTAAATCTTCTCCCATTGAAAGGTCTGGCTGGATTTCAGGCTTCACATTTTCTATAGTTTGAAAAATTCGAATTTTTCTCCTCACTTGTCCACGTCGAAAAGAATTGCTCATTCTTATGATAGGAATTAGCGAGTAGCGTGTTTTTCACTACGAGAATGACAGCCAAGATGTGAGCATGCAGTCGATCGGTTGTTAGCTCTCTACATTCCGCAATTTGCATTGCGGCATCAAAAGCCATGTTCCACGAAAAAGCACTTTGCGCCTTGTTTGGCATCATTTGCATAATTTCGGATTCGGGTTTAAGCGATCGCCAGCGCAGGCGATTGCCAAGCCAGGCTGGTTTGGATAGCCCGCGCTGCCAGTATTCTCTTACCCAGTTGGCGCATTCCGGATACTGCTTGCACAGACCGGTCAGCTCGCACGCGGCTCCTCTGCCCGTATAAGCCCATGAGTAGGAATGCCAATCTTCGACAACTGAGTCCGATTTTTTCGCATCATTAGTTTGCGTCAAAACATTCGCTTCTTTGTCAGCGCGAACTAAAAATTTGTTTTTGATCTTCTCCACTTCGTTGAAGAAGGATTTCAAAGTTGGTGCCAGGAAAAACGCCATGTCGGGCGAAAGCACTGTCTTTGTCTGTGGAAAGTAAGTCCTCGCCAATTCGAGGCTGCGATTATCCCTCAAAAAAATAGTCAAGTTTGGATGCGCATTGAAAACATCTTTTGCTTCTTCAAGCGTGCTTTGATTTTCGAAATAAATTGATTGCGGCAATATGTAGATCGGACAATCGTGATTGTCTTGAATTACCTGTTCGCGAAACTTTTGAGAATCTGGCCAGATATCACCAAGGTTGCCGCCGCCTTGTAAAAAGATAGGTGCCGAGCCGTTCTTCTCTTTTAACTCGCCTTGATTGAAATCGACAAGCGATGAAGTATAGGTGACTTTCGCTCCGCGCGTCTGGACTAAGAAAATGCAGGTGCCAATCCATATAAGGTGGTCACCTGCATTCAAATGGTCTGGATAATCGAGAAGCGCACACTGCGAAAATGGCTCTATATGTTTTTCTAGAGCTTCGCGCAGGTGCGTTTCGATATTTTGTGTCACTATTCCGTAATTTGTAGAGCACCAGCTGCGATGGCTGATTCAGGAACTGGTTTTCCTGCGATACCATTTAACATCTGGATTTTTCTAGATGTATCAATGTCGATCAAGCTAACATAGACGCTGTATTTGCCTGGCTTTAGAGGAGGCATTTTTAGTTCTTCTTCCCAAGCAATAGGTTTTCCTGCTTGCCATTGATTGGTTGGAGGAGTTGGTGTATGCCACGAAGCGGCGATTGTTTTTCCAGCTTCATCTCTGAATTCCATCTGAATTTTATAGCTCGAAGCGATGTCTTTATCGAATTCGCGATGTGGCTTAAGTGGAGTCGCCGCACCCAAATTTACGAATGAGAAAGACGCTTTTAATTTTGCGCCTGGTTTTAGTTTTTCGTCAAAAGTGATTTTTTGCGAAACAATTTGATATCCAAGTTTCGAGCGCAATTCGTCGAGCGATTTATTCAAAACTTCGTCGGTGGTGGCTTTCTCAACGGTAGAGGAAGGCAGTTCTACAAAGCTGATTCCGTCTACTGGTGCATTTTTGGCAATTTTCTCGAATCCTTCCGCATCAACTTTGTCTGTAAGTTGATAGCCCGTGAAAGTGTCTGGGTGGAATTTGATAATTACTCGATAATTATCAAATCCATGTTTGCCGTCATTGACTCCCTGCCTGGTCAGATAAACTCTTTGACCGTAGCGGTAAATTAAATAGTCAGTGATTTCGTCAAGAGTGTCTTGTCCGGCGCGACCGTTTGTTGGGGCGCTGACGTCAAAATTGAGACGTGCTGTTGTGAATGCTTTAGGGAAGAGGTCAGCAACATATTTCCAGTGCTCGACCAACTGACGTTGACTCATTTTGTGGTCTGTGGTCAATGTTTTTGAGAGCGCATCGTAATTGACTTTGGTGCCGGTCATATCTGGCACAACCAAAGTGCCGCCTGCTACGCCACCGCCGGTGATGCCGATCGAATGAATGCCGGGATGCTTGTCATACTTTTCGCCAAGCTCGGTAATAAAGTTGGACCATTTCGCAAGATAAGCTGTGTCCCAGAAAATAGGCATCAGATGCTGTTTCCCATCTTTGCCTGGATATTCCATATATTTGACGTCGCCTGCATAAACCCAGGCTGGAGTATCTGACTCTAAATTCGGTGCTGGTTTTTTCGGAGCTTCAGCTTTCGCTTCGGCGTCTTTCTTGTCACCATCTTTTTTGTCTTCAGCTTTTGTTTCTTCTGGTTTTTTCTCTTCGACCTTTTTGTCTTCATCAGACGAAGCTGCAGCAGGCGGGGCTACATAACCAGCTGGTACTGTGTCCAGACCACAAGTCGAAACACGCAAGATTAGTGATTTGCCTGACGGTTCAAGTTGCTTCAGCAAGGCATCTAGTGGTTGCCAATTGAATTCGTCTTCTTTCGGTTCTAGAACTTTCCACGGAATTGTGACCGATATGCCGCTGATGTTTGGTTTTGCCAAAATCGAATCAATTAGTGCTGTTTCTCCAATCTTCTCGGTTGGAATGGCAGCGAAGAGACCAATCTCTTTATTGAAAACTGGTTGCGCACCGTCTACAGCGACCGATTTAAATTTGCGCGTCTTGATAAGGCGGTCTTGGCCTTCATTCAAATAGTGTTTTTTCTCTGGAACCGGGTTGAGGTACTTGATAAGTTCGCCCGCTTTATTCGTAGCATGTGCTGCCGGCATGGTCAGCGAAGGTAGTATCAGTCCGCCTAGACCAAGGGTTGCCGCCAAAGTAAGTGAGACCGATCTAACCGCTAAAACCTTTCGCATTTTTTACTCCATCAATCTTTCTGAATTAGTAAACAGCCGACTTCGAATAGCCAAAGCACTGCCTTTTAGACCTTCGAATTGTACTAGTAATAGAATAATTTTTCGTTGTTTCGTAATGAAGAAGCTTGCGTCTGGCTGTCAATTTGGCTCTGATCGCCCCCGAAAGGTTTCCCCCATAGCGGTTTCCAAAGCTTGAACCGGTCTTATTCTTGAGAGTTTGGTCGACAAAATGTGCTAACCTTTTTTACGTTCGAGGAGACGCGCAATTGAGTCTTACTTACCTGGGCCACAGCGCCGTCAGGTTTGATGTTTCAGGGGTCAACGTATATGTTGACCCTTATTTTAAAGAGCCGGTCGATTGGACGAAGCTTCCAAAAGGTGACCTGATTCTGTTTAGTCATGGGCATTTTGACCATGGCGTCCAAATGGTAAGTCAGTTGTATGAAGCCTGGCAGTGCAAGATTGCTGCACCACGCAATCTGATTCGCTGGATTCAACGCAAACATCGAAAACGAATTCCGGTCGACGCGCTCATCGCAATCGACCACCACGAAACAATTACTTTTGGACCGATCACGATTAGAGCAATTCCGGCGCACCATCCGATTAATCGGCTTGGCAAGACCATTTTGGCTCTAAACGCTCGCAGTCGCGCGCCGGGTAAACCAGTCAATGGCTACTACTTTGAAGGGTTCTATCACGCTGGCGACACCATCTATACTCCATTGATTAGCGAGAGTTTAAAAGGCTTTCCAGTGCACACTGCTTGTCTACCGATCGGTGGAAAGTATGCCGTTGCGTCGCCTGACGAAGCACTGCGCATCGCCGAGGAAATTGGCGCCAAGCGCGTCGTGCCACTTCATTTTCAGGCGCTTGTAGAGCGGGTCCCGTTTCGTTATCAGTCGTCCGACCTGGTTAAGCACGCTAATTCGACGGGCACACATATTGAAATTTGCGCGCTGGCAATCGGTCAGCTGCTTGAGATCGACGTTAAGTCAAAAAGTTAGAGCCAAAAACTATTTGTCTGGGTACAAACAGATCTAGTGATCTGAAAGGCTTTATAGATAAGCCTTGAGCGGTTTATTCACGGTCTGATAATGTTGCCCGACCAAAATCCCCAGCAAACAGATAAAACGATTCGGTTGCAAAAGCAGCCTCATCCTCCGACGGAAACTCAAATCGATGAGCTTCTCGCCTCCGCAAAGGCAAATGTCGGATCGACTGTGGAACTGCCTTTTGCCGAAGCAGGCGAACCCTACGTACTGAGCTCCTATAGCGAGTCGGCTAAGGGCAATTGCTTCTGGATGTTTTACCGTGGGGTGGGTCCGAATTCAGCACTCCTCTGGAGCATGAACACTGATGATCCTGGACTGATTCACCATTTGATGACTTCGCAGTTTCCCGCACTCGAGACCGGTTTTACTAATTATTCGAATTCGCCAAAAGTGCAAGCTGTTGCACGTGCGGCTGCCAATTATCGCGACGCCAACGAGCCTGTGATGCCGCCTGATTCTGAATTCGATTTTGATTTCGAGTCTGACAATAGTCCAAAACAAGAGGTGGGCAGTTCGTTTGAGCGAAACGTCAAACCGCAGCACGATTTGTTGACTCCAGCTCAAGAACCGCGTCGCGAAACCAAAGGCAAAAAATCGCCTGGAGCTAAGCCTTCAGATTCTATGCCTTCCTTCCTGTCGCCTGGTCCTGTTCAGACAACGCCGCAGGCAACCGATATAGAAGTGCCAGTTTTTCAAGCACAGCAGTCGCAGACTTTGCAGCAGCAAGCCAAAGCGGCGCAGAAAAAACTGGATGCGGAGGCGGCTGCCAATGAGCCGACCCGCAAATCAGACAGTACTTTGAAACTGAAGGTGACTAAGACCGGTGATAAAACCGGTGATAAAACCGGTTCGCAGGGGCGAGGCTGGCTGAAGGACGGGCAGGGCAGTGGACTGGTTGTAGAACCTGTTGCAGATCCAGATTCACCGTTTGTGCAACCTGCCAAAAAAAATAAGGAAGTTGTTGAAAAAGTTAAGCGTCCGATGCTTGAGGGCGACCTCACCAATTTGCAGATGCCTACTCTCTTGCAGTCGATTTCAATGGGCAAAATGACCGGCAAGCTGGAATTAGAATCACTTGGCGACCATGCCAAAATTTACTTCAAAGATGGCGTTCCGTTGCATTGTCAGCTCAGAAATTCTGAGGGTGAAACGGCTCTGGTTGAGGCGATCGGATTTGATCAGGGCGATTTTAAATTCTTTGGAGAACCACCTCATCACCGCGTGACAATCAAAAAGCGTTTAGACCTTCTACTAATGGAAGGGGCTGCATTAATTGACCAGTCCAAGTTTTTGCGCGAGATCGGTGTAACTCTGAATTCATATTTGATTCGCAACCATGCCGATCTAACTGAACAATTATTTGAGCAAATGGTCGCGCGCGGCGCCACTGCGGAACTGAATCTGCAGAAAATGTTTTATCAGCTCATTGATAACGATCACACTTTGGAAGATATTTTGCGCAGGCACCCGATGCCAAAACCAAGATGGGTGCCAGTAATTTTTAATTTGGTCACTTGCAGTCTTGTATCTTTTTCTGACCGTCCGCTTGAAGAAGGAGTGGAAGAAGCAGCGACTGAAAATATTGATTGGATGGCAATTCGCGCCTTTGAAGAATCAATAAAAGAGCCTCACACGGAATTTCTTTCCTACGCCGCGTTTTTTTATACATTGCAAAGAGAATACGAGCGTTTTGACCGCTTTCAAAGACCGTTTTCAATGATTATTTTTGATATTGCGATCAAAGAAGAATTATCGGAAAC
>JACMKL010000740.1 GCA_014380105.1 Candidatus Melainabacteria bacterium | reverse complement strand
GCCGGGCTGGGCATCCTATCTTTCTTTATGCCGGATTGGGCATCGCTGTCACTCCTGTCAAAGCCCGCGCAGGCTCAGTTGATCAAGCTTCAGTTGCCGCGCGCCGGATTTGAAAATCGTATGACCAGCAGTGTGGGCTCGGGCGGACAGCCAGCTCCACCAATGTCGCAGGGAGTTCACCTGGCGCCTGGTTTGGACCGCGGAAATCGCGCCAAGAATTCTGATTGGTACGACCCCGGCGAGCCTGATTTGAAGATGCAGTGGGTGCGCTGGGAGCCCCGCAAGATGCCTTTGAAAGTTTGGATTAGCCCGGGTCTGCAATTGCCTGCTCTCAATTTTCACGAACTGAAAGCGACGCGTGTCGATACGGTCGCCAAAATGTGCTTCAACGGCACTGCCGAAAATCCATTTTCGACATTGCAGCCTGTCTCGGGCTGGAACGATGAGATGGGCGAAGCCGTGGCGTCCGGAATTGAAATGTGGAAACCACTTGAGCAAGAAGGTCTCTTCTCTTACGATTTTACGTCCAATCCGCGCGAAGCAAATGTGCTGGTTTTCTTCAACGATAATTTTGCTGGAGCCTCAGAGCCAGGCGGCATCTCAACGGGCGGATACACTTGCGCTCAGTTGATCCCTTTTTCGAAAATTCAAGAAGCCCTCAGTCAAGGACGAAATCCGCGCACGCCGCCGGTAGTTATGGAATTGTCCCTGGGAGTGAATGGCACGCTTGAGAAATTGCGCGCAGCTACCGCTCATGAATTTGGGCATGCGCTCGGAATCAAGGCACATTCACCCTATCGTGAAGACATCATGCATGAAAATAGGGTGGTGGAACAGCTTTCACCTGCCGACAAAAACACAATTCGGCGACTATACAAAAGTCGCACCCAGTGGGTTCTGTAATTCGTCAGTTTTGGTTTTCTAAATTTTTGAAATTGGAACAGTCAGGTGAACATCGCGGAATTGTTCACTTGGCGGTAAAAAGTTAGGAAGAAGCACATCGGCTGTGGCATTCAAGTCTGGTCCTGGGACACGAATTATGCCGTGAACTTCACCTCGGGCATCAATTTGTTTTTTGTCGAATTCAACTTTTGCAATTTGCTCTGGTCGTCCAGGCATTCTAATGCTGGCAGTAATATTTGAGGGCAATGCCAGAGGCATATCGCGGTCGTTTTTGAGGACCACTTTCAATTTGATTTGTGAGCGGGATGGCACAACACCTTCGAGTTCAAAGCGCACAGTGCCTGCATTTGCAGCTGTCGTCGGAACCGTGCTGGCAGGGAATGGATTGGAAGGGACTGGATTAGAAGGGAATGGATTGCTACTCGCTAAATTGTTTGCAGTACTACCAGCGGTGCGGGTAAACGATGGTGCTGGTCCAAGATCCATACCACTCGTCGAAGGCGCCGTTGCAATGGCATTTGATGCGGTCTTAGATGAAGCCGCTGAACTGGTATCAACCTTTTTGACTTTCGGTTGTTTCATCCCCTTGATAGTGCTGTGAGCTTGCGCTAATTGATCTTTCAAAAGGCGATTTTGCTCTTCCAGCGAACGTTGATAAGAGCCACTGCTGGTGGATGAAGGCGCCGTAGAACTAGTGTTTAGTGAATCCAATAAAGATGGAGCAGCATTCAGCCCGCTGATTGCAACGCCCGGTGAGGGACTCGCATAAGTTGGTGTAGACATGACGCTATTTGCCACACTGCTTGCGCTCGATGATGAAGACGTGCTGATTATGGATGACGGCAGAGCTGGAAGGGGCGGCAACGGAGGCAGGTTGAGCGCGGATGACGAAGAAGACATTGGTGCACTCTTCAGCCCCAGAGAAACTTGAGTGTTGTCAGTCAATTTGTTGAGCCGTTCTTTTTCCTGTAGTTGAAATCCCCTTAACTGCCCAAGAAATCCAGAGAAGCTATTGACGTGACTGTCTGAAGGGAGCGCTGCGCTCGCTGGTGACATTTGCCCGGCTTCGGCTGCCGCCTGTGCCAGGGCATCGGATGGTTGAGGCAATGTCGGAGCAGGAGGTAATTCGCCAGGTAAAACAGACGGGCTGCCTAACTGACTCAAAAGTCCTAACGCTGGCGGCGAAGCCATGCCTTGAGCCTGAGGTGCTGACTGTCCGGAAAAGGATGAATTGGCAGAATTTTTGGCAGCTAATTCTTGCAACTTTTTGGCAGCGACGAGATTTTTGGGATCTTCTCGCAGCACTGTCATGTAAGCCTCATGCGCCTGAGGATACATGCCTAAGCGTGAGGACAGGTCACCTTCGTACAAGCGAATTTTCACGTCAGTTGGTGCAATTCCAACAGCTTCTACAATTTTTGAGTGTGCCTCGCGCAAGGCTCCGCTCGAGTCCAGAGTTTGGGCCGCATCATAGGCCTTGAGCGCTTCCTGGCGGGCGAGCGCTAATTTAAAACTTTGTCTAGCCGCCGGCAAATTCGGATTGTCTGGCTCCAATCTAACTACTTGTTTGTATTCATTTTGGGAGGATTTTAAATCGCCGGATAATTGATATGCTCTTGCTAAACCAAGGTGAGCTGACGCATCACGTGGACTTTTTGCAATCTGTCGGTGCCATAAATCGGTGAGAGTTCGAGCGGCAACTTTATCATCAGGATTGATAATTAAGGCGCGACTCAAGTCAGCGTTTGCGCCTACAACGTCACCCTGAGTGTATCTTATGCTGCCCATATGTCTGAGAGCCGGACCAGAATTTGGTTCGAGATCGAGTGCTTGTTGAAATTCGGAGCGCGCGCTTTCGCGTTTTCCTTCTTTAGCGAGCATGCTGCCTGCGCCGACATGAGCTTCAGCAGTGGGTTTTAGTTTGTGTGCTGCGCGATACTCAACTAAGGCTTCATTGTTTTTGCCTTCACGAGCAAGCCCGTCGGCCATCTTTAGACGCTCTAGATGATTGGTGTGTTCGACACCTTTGCGTTTGAGCCAATCATTGAGAGAGGCTGTTGCAACAGTGCTATTAGGCTCGAGAATGAGGGCTTCACGCGCGGTCTTGACGGCGTTTTCTAGATCTTTAGAAGCAGCGAATTTCTTTCCATTTGCAAGTAAAGTCTGGGCCAGATGTGCTTTTAAGGCTTTGTCTTTTGGATAAGCTTTGGTGTAACTCTTAATTACTGCTTGCGCTTCTGCGAATTTACCTTCTCTCAGAAAAGTGTCCACTTGCGAGGAAGCCTTCTGTGAAATCAAGGAAGGCTGGGCTGTGTCAAAAGATTGGAAGCCGACATTGGGATGCGCCGCGGATTGTGGCGAAGGCACTGCGCCGAGATTTGGACCAACAATTGATGGAGTCATTGCTGGAGGCGGAGGAATTAAGCCGTTTTTGGAAGGTTTTGAGGAAGATGAGCCAGATGGATATGATGGCGTGACAAGTGAATAAGGTGCCGACATACCTGCATTAGGGTCGTCGTATGTGCCGTAAGGGGCAGGGTTTGAAGAGTATGGCGATGATTCGCGCATCTCTGAATCGTATCTGCGACGAATGCGAGAATTGGGCACAATAGTTTGTTTTGCATGAGCAAAATCTGCAGCCTGAGCCGGTTGTGCAATGAAGGAAGCAACCGATATGAGCGTCAGTGATTCTGCCAGGAGCAATGTGCCAGGCAACAGTATGAGTGAGATGAGCGCTGATTTTTGCACTGTAGGGTTCACTGCGAAAACGCCAGTTGTCCAGACTATTCTAGTGACAACTCAAGAATATTCAAAGAGGGAAATTACGAGCGTCGCCCTTAAATTCGATTTTGAGTTTGAGTAAAACGGCTGAGTTGGGCGCCTGTGGGCTTTATGTTTCAAAAAGCTGGCACTTTATCCGGGCACTTGTCGTCGTAATCTCCATACCGTATTTGTAAAAGGTTCGAAACACCCATCTATATATCGATAGAAATCGACCGTTATAAATTACACTTGGAAACGGCGTAGGGGCTACGGTTTTATTAGCGACGTCTGGACCTAGGATCTCAGGTCAGCGTTCAGGGTTTTCCTTTGGGAAAGAGATTCGGGGCGCATGTTCCAACTTGAGGGAAAAAACGAATGTCGACGGCAGTCAAAGACCAGGACATCAGCTTGATGGATCGTGTCAATCACCTGGTTACGCAAGCCAGACTTGCAGCAGCAGTTTTTACTCAATATTCGCAGGAAGACGTTGATCGCATCGTCAAAGCAATGACGGCAGCCGCTATTGAGAATGTCGAAAAGCTCGCTCGGGCTGCTTGTGACGAAACTCGCATGGGTCTTTTCGAAGATAAAATGCTCAAGAATTTCGTCGCCTCTGAATTTCATTATCACCAGATCAAAGACAAAAAAACGGTTGGGATAATTCGCGAATTTCCTGAAGATAACATGGTTGAAATTGCCGAGCCTATGGGCGTTATTTTGGCTTTGTCCCCAGTCACAAACCCAACCTCGACCATAATTTTCAAAGCAATTGCAGCAGCAAAAACACGCAATGCAATCATTTTTAGCCCCCATTTGATGGCTGCCGACTCAAGCAACCTTGCTGCAAAAGTGGTTTACGAAGCCGCAATCGCTGCCGGCGCACCGAAAGGTTTTATTGGCTGGGTGGAAAAATCTTCACGCTTGAGACGTGAAACAGAATTGATGATGGTTCATCCAGAAGTCGACCTGATCTTCGCAACCGGCGGCACTGGCATGGTCCGCGCTGCTTGCAGCTCCGGCAAACCAGTGCTCGGAGTTGGCTCTGGCAACACGCCTGTGTATGTGCACAAAAGTACGAATGTTCGTCAGGCTGCGATGGACATCATTATTTCGAAAACCTTCGACAATGGTACCGAGTGTCCATCTGAACAAACTCTCGTTATAGATCGCGAAATTGCTGAGTCATTGATTCAGCAATTCAAAGAATACGGCTGTCACGATTGCACCCCCGAAGAAGTCGAGAAAGTTGGCGATGCCATCATTGAGCCAAAGACAGGCGGTATGAACTATCGCATGGTCGGGCAGGCAGCCAATGTAATCGCTGAGAAAGCTGGAATTACAGTTGCGCCTGAAACTAAAATATTGCTTTGCCACCTGCCTGGCGAGCTGAGACAACATAAATTGGCTGTCGAAAAATTGATGCCGGTTTTGAGTTATGTGATTGTCGACAGCGTTGAAGAAGGTCTCAACCGCGCCCTCGACGTCAACTATGCTGGCGGCACCGGACACACTGCAGGCATCTTTGCTGAAGACGAAGAAGTAATTGAGCAGTTTGCGACTTTCATCAATGCCGGTCGTATCATCGTCAATTCGCCAACTTCAATTGGCGGCTTGGGCGGAATCTATAACAACCTCAACACTACTTTGAGTTTTGGTTGCGGGACCGGTGGCGGCAATATCACAACCGACAACGTCGGCATCAAGAATTTGCTCAATTACAAACGGGTTCCAAGAAGAAAACACTTCACTCTTTCTTTCCAAACCACAAAAAATATCTACATCAACCCAGGCTCAATTGACCACCTGCGCAACATCAAAACAAAGCGCGCCTTTGTGGTCACTTCGCGCTCAGCCGCTCGTCGTGGGCATTTGTCTCTCGTCCTCGAGCGCCTCCCCTCCGATTGTCGCGTAGATGTTTTCTCCGAGGTTGATTCAGAACCGGAATGGTCAACTATTCAGCAAGCATTACAGCTGATGGCTCAAAGTCAGCCTGACACAGTGATTGCTCTTGGTGGCGGATCTGTGTTGGATGCTGCCAAAGTTATGCGTTTATTTCACGACTATCCAGATTTGAAATTGCAAGAAATTGCCTTCAACTTCCTGGACTTCCGTCACCGCATGGCCGAGTTTCCAAAAGGCGTCAAGACCCAGCTCATCGCCATTCCGACAACATCAGGAACAGGATCGGAAGTAACTCCTTTTGCCGTTTTGAAAGATCATAAATCTCAGCGCAAGCTTTCGTTGATTGATGAGACGCTACTGCCGACGGTGGCAATTATCGACGCCAATTTGACCAAGACTTTGCCGCGCGATATCACTGTTGATACCGCTTTCGATTCTCTCACGCATGCTCTAGAAGCGCTCGTTTCAACGGTTGCGACAGACTACACTGACGGTCTCGCTTTCGAATCAATGCGATTGATTTTTGAAGCATTGCCTGAATG
>JACMKL010000739.1 GCA_014380105.1 Candidatus Melainabacteria bacterium | reverse complement strand
TCAAGCGTTATTTCTTCTTTTGAATCCTGATTAGTCAGTTTAATTTTGGTATTCAGCCCTTTTTTAGTGTCCTGGTCTGTAATGCTAAATACCACTTCACGGCTTTGAGGAATCAGAGAAACATTTCGTTCGATTTCCTTGTATTCCGTTACGTCTGTAAGATTTATATTTTCATAATGTGTTCCAAATTTTGGAGAAGAGAAAATAAGATCATAATTTTTTCCCTCATTCAGGACTACTGTATACTTTCCAGAAGAACTGTTAGAGGTATAAGTCCCGATTTCTTCGCCCGTTTCATTGGTTGTTACTCTCAGAATTACTTCTACGGGCTTGCCAGTAGCAGAATCTGTCACAATACCAGTGATCAACAAAACCTTTTCTTCGACTTTTGCACAGTCGAAAAGCGTTCCCATTTCGATGATATTGACATGTAATTCAACGCCGGTTTTCTTGATCGCGGCTGAGAATTGCATTCCAGCACCAAGTGGTGCATTGGTAAGTAGAATAGTTTGACCATGTCGCAAATGAGAAATGGTTTTTTCAAGGAGCGCACCATATTCGGTGGCAGGCGAAGCAACAATTACGGCGTCGGATTCATATAAAACGGTTGCAAGATCGGTTTCGATTGATACAAAAGGCACGCGGCCACGAAAATTGCTGACACTGGCCTGGCGGGTACGAATTTCATAGTCGGTCGGAACCAGCATGTTTTTTTCAGTGGTGCAGGCACGAACACTGTAACCATTTTGCGCAAACAAGCATGAAACAGCGAGCCCAGCGTCACCATCTACTAGAACAGTGATGCGCTCACTAACACTTTGTTTTGCTTGTTCCGGCAACACTGAAACAAATGCTTGAGCAGATATACTGCTCGCTACATTCGGCGTCGAGACTAGCATCGGTAACCCCTCTATCCATTTCCAAGCTGACTGGCGCTATGAAAAACGCTGCGTGACGATGTCGGCTCCAAGCCTATAAGTAGGCCGGAACTGGGTTTAACTTCTTTCGGTTAAAACGTCTCGCTCAACTCACATAGAATAGACGCGTCTAATGAGGATGACAACCCCTTCCGGTCAGGTTTAACCTCATTTGTAATTTCTTGCACTGATCAAACAAGCCGCCAATGCATAAATACATAGCCCTACAAAAGTCGCCAAACACGCCCGCAGGCGCATATACAAACGATCAAATTATGCGCAACTCAGAAATTTTTCTGTAACGGATCAATTCGTTTTGGTGCGATAAAAAGTCAATTCTTGTTTCTTTATGAACGCGGCATGGTGAGCGTTTCCATTTAATCTAGCGCAAAGTGAAAATCTTAAAAAATTTGCTTCAACTCGACATTTAGTTTTTCAGCAACTGTTGCGTCTATTGCGCCTTTGCGCATGGCAAGCTGCACAGTGCGTAATCCCAGGGCAGAATACAGTCCACGCTCATGCACGGACATAGCATCCAAAGCATGACGATGTTTTGTGATCGTCTCGACATCGCCGCGCTCGATGGGCCCTGTAAGAGCAGCTTCCGGCCCCATTTGATCAATATTGTTCAAGGTTCCGAATACTAATGGCTTCAACGCTTTCCAGGCAACATCTTCATCAACATTCGATTGTTTCATCATCCCGATGGCAGTATCCATAAGGGTTGACAGATAATTGCAGGCGACTACTGAGGCGGCATGGTAAATTGCTTTGCCTTCACTGGTGATGGCATTGACAGTACCACCCAATTTTTCAATTAATTCAGAAAGAACCACGACAGCTTCCGCGTCACCCTCCAAAAACCAATAAGCTCCTGGCACTGCAGCTTCACCTGGGGTTTCGGCATCAAGAGACGGGAATGTTTGCATGGGGTGAGCAGACGCAATGTATACACCACTTTCTTCTTTTGCTTGTTTCAATACTGAGCTGTCCAGAGCGCCACTTAAATGTGCAAGCACTGTGCCCTTTTTGAAGGCTAGTTCTTCCGTCATTTGTTTGCAGACTAATTCAATTTCTGAATCACTCACTGTAAGAAGCACAATATCGGCATGATGTGCCGCTTCTGTAATGCGACGACCTTTGGAGCCTGGCACCTTCTGGGCGGCGGCATGAACCTTATCTATGTCTCTTCCGGCGATCGTTATATCTGTAAATCCAGCCTTCGACGCAGCGACGGCGATAGCCGTTCCAACTTTGCCGGGACCGATAATCGCCAGAGAATGCTGCTTGGTCATGATTTTTCCTTGCTTTACTAGCGAGCTACGATATTGTCGATCAGTCTGACTTCTTTTAGTTTTGCCGCCACCAGAAAAACGGTCGGCAATTCAAAATCAGTGACTGCTAGAAAGGTGTCTCCATTGCGCGCTTCCAGATATTGAAGTTCGAGCCCAGGCATCACCATCAATTCATTGCGCCCACGCTCTAGAGCTTCTTGAAGAGACAATTTTCCGGACTGCGCGGCATCTTTTACTGAGGTTAGCGTTTTGTACAGAAGTGGCGCCAATAAACGCTGTTCCTCCCCCAAATAGACATTTCTGCTGCTCATCGCCAGTCCATCGAGTTCGCGCACAGTTTTTACAGGCACAATTTGAATTGGCAAATTGAGATCACGCGCAAGACGGCTCACTACCTGCAATTGCTGATAGTCTTTCTCTCCAAAAAATGCCGCTTCCGGCAAAATGATATTGAAAAGTTTGGCGACCACTGTGGCAACACCGGTGAAAAAGCCTGGTCTGAAGTGCCCTTCCAGGCAATCAGCCAGCTCCGGATTTGGTACCACTCGTGTCACTGATTCGCGACCGTCAGGATACATTTCCTGCTCTGATGGAAAGAAAACCGCATCAACACCTGCTTGACTCATCATCTGTAAATCACTTTCAAAGGTGCGCGGATAGCGACCGAAGTCTTCCTTCGGTCCAAACTGCAGTGGATTCACGAAGATAGAGGCGACTACGCGGTCACATTCGGCGCGCGCTTGACGCATCAAGGTCAAATGTCCTTCGTGCAAGGCGCCCATCGTAGGGACGAAGCCAACGCGCTCTCCGGACTTCATGGCATTGTGCCGCCAGACGCGAACGGCTTCAATGCTGTCAAGCACCTGTGTTTTAGCTCCTGACACGGCATTATCCGAAATCACAAATTCCCCTCGGCAATCGCCAGAAAGTCTGTCAAATACGAATCAGCTATTGTCCTTCACTAATGAAAGTTTGGAAAGAGCATTGTCAAAAAGGCGCCTACAAAAACGAAAGCAAGCTACCCGAAGGAGCTTGCTTTGTTTGACCTCTAAACAATTTCTGAGGTGGTGGGCGACACCGCCCTCATGAAATTGAGAATAGTCGAGTGCTATGACATTCGTTTGACAGCTATTCTCCAGAATTTCTTCTAGGAAGCAACTCTCGAACGAGCGCGCTTGCGTTGTTTTCTCAACATCAAGTCGGGCAGACGATGAGTGGATGAGCCGTCGCGGACAGCGATTTTCTGTTTTTTCATCGAGCTGCGTACTAGTTGATAGTGAGTGGCAACATTCATGCGATTTACCAGTTTGAACTTGTGCATCGTCTTGATGATGAGCCAGGAGAGGTCAAATTCCCAGGGCATCATGCCAGTCTTTGCAGAACCAGGCGCTGCGTGGTGATTGTTGTGCCACCCTTCGCCCATGGCGAG
>JACMKL010000738.1 GCA_014380105.1 Candidatus Melainabacteria bacterium | reverse complement strand
CGCAAATTCAAACAGCTTCTCAACAAAGAAGGTTGGGATGGCATGGTGGCAATGGCGCGCGACCAGGAGAAGGAAGGCGCACATGTCTTGGACGTCTGTACTGCATATGTCGGTCGCGATGAAGTGCGCGACATGTCCATTTTCATAAAGCGCTTAAATACAGAACTGCAAATTCCAATTGTGATCGATTCAACTGAATACAATGTTCTGGAAGAGTCGCTGAAGTTGATTGCTGGTCGTCCAATTGTCAACTCGATCAATCTGGAAGATGGCGTCGATAAGATGCTCCAGAAAGTCCGGCTGATCAAGCGCTATGGCGCAGCGACAGTCGCGCTCACAATCGACGAACAAGGCATGGCCAAAGAGGCTGACAAAAAACTTGAGATCGCAAAACGAATCTACGACCTGGCACTGTCGGAAGGATTGCAACCGGAAGATTTGATTTTCGATGCGCTCACGTTCACGCTTTCGACAGGCAACGAGGATGATCGCAAGCTTGGCTTGAACACACTTGATGGCATTCGCATGATTAAGGAAAGTCTGCCGGGCGTCAAGACTGTTCTTGGCGTGAGTAATATATCCTTTGGATTTGATCCTCACATCAGACAAATTCTCAACTCGGTCTTCTTGCATTATGCTGTAGAAGCCGGTCTTGATATGGCGATCGTGAATGCTCAGAAGATTTTGCCACTGTACAAAATCGACGAAGCTGAAAGAGAACTTCACAGAAAACTCGTCTTCGATGAGCGAACATCTGACTATGACCCACTTTTTGTGTTACTCGACTTTTATCAAAATGCGGAAAATAAGTCTTCCGCGACCAAAATAGATAAAGGACCGCAAGAAATTGAAGAGGTTCTCAAAGACCGGATCATCGATGGCAACCGTGTTGCACTTGAAAAAGATCTTGATGTCGCCCTTGAGAAATATACTCCATTGGAGATCATCAACTCCATTTTACTCGGCGGCATGAAAGTAGTCGGCGATCTTTTCGGCGCAGGCAAAATGCAACTACCGTTTGTGTTGCAGTCCGCTGAAACCATGAAAGCTGCGGTTTCTTATCTCGAACAATTCATGGAGAAGGTTGAAGGTTCGCAGCGTGGCATTATGGTGCTTGCCACTGTCAAGGGCGATGTCCACGATATCGGTAAGAATTTAGTCGATATCATTCTCAGTAATAACGGCTACAAAGTAATCAACCTGGGCATCAAACAGCCAATCGACAACATCATCGCTTCTGCAATAGAAAACAAAGCAGGCTGTATCGGCATGAGCGGTTTGCTGGTTAAATCGACAGTGATCATGAAAGAGAATCTCGAAATTCTCAATCAGCGCGGCATCAAAACGCCTGTCATTCTGGGTGGCGCTGCCCTCACTCGCCGCTACGTAGAAGAGGACTGCAGGCGCGTCTATAAAGGTACTTTATTCTACGGTCAAGACGCTTTTGACGATTTGAAAATTATGGAAGCGCTGGCGAACGACGACAAGCCTACGCTTGAAAAGTTGATGGGCTCACGTCCTGATCATGACGAAGAAGTGGATGAGACACTGGAAGACGCTGCCGAAAAAACCGGTCAGGGTGCCGATGATGGTGTCTATGCCGCGGTTTCTGGAGACGACGAATTGGATGAAGGACTGATGGACTTCAGTCCCGAGCCAGGCGGCAATGACAGATTGAAAGAGATGCGCGTTGAGATATCTTCCGACGTTACTCGCGGTGTTGATTGCTTCGCGCCACCATTCTGGGGCAGTAAAGTTCTCGATGATGTTCCGCTTGCTGAAGTTTTTCAATACATCAATGAAAATGCTCTGATCCGCGGACAATGGCGTGTGCGCCAGGGTGACACCAGTCCTGCCGAATACGAAGAATTGCTCAACACGAAAATTCGACCTGTACTGCGTCGCCTGCAACAAGAATGTATCGAACAAAAATTGCTCATGCCTAAAGCTGTTTATGGATATTTTCCGTGTCAGGCAGACGGCGAAACACTGATCATTTACCGAGTCACAGACAAGTTTTTAGCTGCATTTGACGCGCTGAATTTAAAAGCCGGCGACGAAATGAAATTGCGTGCAGCGGACATAGGCGATCTCACAGAATGGACTCGATTTACTTTTCCGCGTCAGGACCATGGGCGGTATCTGTGCATCTCAGACTACTTTCACTCTCGTGAAGAAGGGCTAATTGACGTTATCCCGGGGCAAATTGTGACTGTCGGTGCCGGTGCTTCTGTGCATTCTGAGCAGCTATTCAAGCAAGACAAGTACACCGACTATCTTTACTTCCACGGTTTGTCGGTAGAGTCTGCTGAAGGCTTGGCAGAAGCCGTACACAAACGAGTCAGAGAAGAATTAGGATTGGGTCGATTCGATTCTGCCGATCCCAAACAGTTCTTCCAGCAAGCATTCCGTGGCACCCGATACAGCTTTGGTTATCCAGCCTGCCCCGAATTAGCCGATCAACAGCAGCTCTTTGATTTACTCGAGCCTGAAAGAATTGATGTTACGTTGACCGAGGAGTTTCAGCTCGTGCCAGAGCAGTCGACGTCAGCCATTGTGGTCGTTCACCCTGAAGCCAAATATTTCAACGTACGTGGACCAAATCCCGCTCTCCGCAAACCCAAGACTGAGCCCGTCGGACGTCCACTGAAGAACGACGAATAGCTTAGACTTGTAATATAAGGATTGTCCAACGCGCAGTTTCCGGCAGCCGTGAGGCAGGACGGTAACCAGGGGTCTTCTGTCGCATGGGGGCGTATCCTCTAGCCACTACATCTTTATAAGAAATGGGGCATCTACCCGGGTGGTTATGGGGGGAGAATGATATTGGGGACTTCTGCGAGCAGGATCCTCAATAGCGGTATCGATGGTCAAAACAATTTAGTCAGCTACGTTTTAGAGCTTTAGTTTAGAAGGCATCTTATTTGGTGCCTTTCGCGCCGCCTTTGTGTTTCAACATTAGTGTTGGTGCGTGGGAAATCAACGGAGTACGGACGCAGTTTTTCGGTGACATTATGAAAGTCAAAAGCATTGAAGACGTAGAGAGATTTCTCTCAATTCAAGAGCAAGCATTGGGAATAACAAATCCGGAAGTAGCAATAACAGTCACAAGGCTTGGCTTGTTGCACTTCGATGAAGATAACCTGGAAAAAGCGCAAGAATTATTCGAGCGTGCTCTCGAAATTCTCGAGAATGCCAGCGGTCCTCACCGCGCAGGCGCTGATGATGTGCGCCAACAGCTTGAGAAAGTTAGGGTGAAACGTCGAGAGAACGAACGTGCCGGAATGCGCAAAGGAAATATTCTTCCTAATTCACGTAGAACAATTCAAGACACACCACTGACTTTATCAATGAGTGGCATTCCATCAGTTGATGCTTATTTCGCCAAGATGAGCCCACCAGACCGCTCGTCTTCCTCTTCTACTCACAATGATCAGGAAGAGCTAGGTCTGTCATACACAGATTTGAGCGGCAGTCGTGACGGCAAAATCAAGAAAGTCACCGAGAGCATGATCACCGAAGCCGCCCTTGAAGTAAATTTGCTCAAGCAAATGGTCGGTGTCCATAACGTGGCTGTGGCAGACGCTTTGACGAAGCTCGCTGATCTTTACTGCCGCAAAAAAATGTACAAAGAAATGGAGCCGTTGCTTATTGAGGCTCTAAAGATTCGCGAAGATGCTCTCGGAGACGAGCATGCAACAGTCTCAACCGAGTTGAAGAATCTAGCCCGCGTGTACATGGCCCAAGACCGCTTTACAGTGGCAGAGCCATTAATAAAGCGCGCTATTAATATTCGAACAAAATCGTACGGTCGCAATCATCGCCGCACTCTTGATGCACTCGATCTTTATATCAACCTTTTGAGAAAAACTGGACGCCACGAGAAGGCCGACGAAATCAGCGCACGTATGCAGGAATTCTCAAACCCGACTGCCAATCCGGAATTGGTCACAGACAGCGACCCATACAGGCTCGATACAAAAGTGCGTTAGGTTTTCAGTGACGCTTTAACGCCGCTTTTCTCTTTGATTCGTTTTACGAATTGGCACATGTCGTCGTATCTTCCAAAAGAAGGTACGACGTACGTTCCCTGGCAAAGCGGACGAAGTTGTTCGAGCAGCTCTTCGGCAAGTTCAAGACCGACTGCCGCACCCTGGTCGCCAGCTGCTTCCATCGCTTTTCTGACTTTGTCTGGAATCGTGATGCCTGGTACTTCGTTGTGCAAGTATTCAGCGTGTTTGAAACTATGCAGTGGCATTATCCCAACGAGAATTGGAATTTTGCACTCGCCAAATTCGTCGAGGAAGTCGGTCAAATCCCTCAATTGATAGAGCGGCTGTGTCATTGCAAAATGCGCTCCAGCCTCGACCTTCTTGCCGAATCGCTCGATTTCTTGGGCGCGATTTTCGTGTGTCGGATTAAGCGCGCAGGCAATCGACAATGTTGTTGGTGAACCAATTGAGTTGCCGGACACGTCAACTCCGCGATTAAGTTGGCTGATTATTTTGATCAGACCAATTGAGTCTACGTCATAAACTGCGGTGGCGTGGACGTAATTGCCGAGACCGGGAGGGTCTCCAGTCAATGCGATTACATTGTGGATGCCGAGAGCCTGGCAGCCGAGCAAGTCGGCTTGAATGCCCATCAAATTTCTGTCACGAGTGGTGAAGTGAATGATGGTTTCGATTTTGACGCTCTGTGAAATCAGTTGGCAGGTCGCGAGAGACGACATTCTCACGCGCGCCATTGGGCTGTCGCCTACATTTATGGCGTCTGCTCCAGCTTCACGCAAAGTCTCGGCAGCGCTGATGATTTTTCGTGCAATGGCACCTTTAGGAGGGTCAAGTTCTACGCTCACGTAGAAGTCGCCGTTGTTCGGATTGTCTTTCG
>JACMKL010000089.1 GCA_014380105.1 Candidatus Melainabacteria bacterium | reverse complement strand
TCCTGAATGCCCAGCCAGCGAAGCGGAAACAATCCCAAAAACCAGCTCATTGCCACCAGATGGTAACCGAGTCCAAATGCCAAACCCGTGAAAGCGGATTCTTTCATGCTGTTGACTGTACGCAAAATCACCAAGAGTGGTGCCACGCCGATCCAGGCTAGCCACCACAAATCAAAACCGGCAGCAGACAGCCCCAGGATGCAGCCGAAAATAAAAGCGAGAGGAAGTTTTGCACCAAATCCGGTTGCTTCAAGCACACCCTCGCGAGGGGTGAGGCTTGCGTCTTCCATCAGTAGAGAACCGCTCTGCATTTAAATCGACTTCCGCAGGTCTAACAAAATTCCGTTGGTTCAAACCGCCAGAGACAATGTTACACTTGCTTTGAGTCTTGCTCCAGTACCGAAAAGACGAATATACCAGAGAGATGCATCGTCTATACCAGTGGCTGTTTAATACATGACACCTTTTACAATCATGGGAATTGACCCCGGAACAGCCACTGTGGGCTACGGCGTGGTCCAATTCACCCCTCGCGACGACTTCGAATATATCGCTTCGGGCACCATTCAAACACCATCGACAATGCCAGCCGGAAAACGCTTGAGCATGATCCGGTCGGATTTGATGGAAATCATCGACTTATATAAGCCTGACTTGCTGTCGGTAGAAGCAATCTTTTTCTTTAAAAACGCCAAGACCGTAATCCCGGTCGCCCAGGCGCGCGGAGTGATTTTAGAAGTGGCGGCTTGCATGAATGTGGAAGCCTTCGAATATACGCCGATGCAGGTCAAATTGCAGATCGCCGGATATGGCAGAGCGGATAAAGAGATGGTGCAAATAGCTGTCGCACGGCTATTGCGGCTAGCACAAATCGTCAAACCAGACGACGCCTCGGACGCCCTTGCGCTTGCCGTTTGCCACGCGCGCATGTCTCACGTGGTCAACACTTCGATTGTAAAAGCCGAAAAGGTTATTTCGAAGGTGCCGGCAAAGCGGCTGCCGAGAAGCGGATCCAGCCAACTGACTCGTGCCCGTAGTTAACGACTCCGAGATGGAAGATTTCGGCGAGAATTTCTAGCGAGTCGAGCACGCGCGGACCTGGTCTGTTGAAGTATTGGTTGCCGTCAGCGACGAATACTTTTCCTACTTTTGCGGCACGGAGAGTGGCGTATTCAGGGCGCTGGCTAATCAAATGCATTTCTTGCATTGTACGCTCGATGCCAAATCCACATGGCGAAACAATGATAATGTCTGGATCTGAAGCGACCAGGTCTTCCCATTTCATCCATGGAGAATGCTCGCCTGCGACGCCGAAAAGATTGATACCACCGGCCATTTCGATTAGCTCTGGCATCCAATTGCCACCAGCCATTAAGGGATCAATCCATTCGATCAGAGCCACTCTTGGTCTGGCTTTCAGTTTGGCGACCCGGTCGACAACTGCTTGCATACGCGCTTTCACATTAGCGATCAGCGCTTCGCCGACAACCTCAGCATTAAGGCTTTTCGCCACTCTGCGTATGTCTTCAAAAATATCTTTTAAAGAATCCGGATGGAGTGAAACGATTTGAGGGTTGGACGTTATAAGGCTGCAGGCGGCGTCTTCGACGTCCTTCAAACTAACGGCGCAGACTTCGCACTGGTCTTGCGTGAAAATGTGAGTTGGTTGAAGTTCGTTGAGTTTTTCGGCGTCAACGCGGTAAACACTCAATGATTCTTGCACGATTTCTTTGACGCGCTGGTCGATCTCATAGCTTGAGCCTTCGACTTTAAATTTAGGCTCGGTACAAATGGGCAAGTCCTTGACCTTGAGCGGGAAATCGCATTCGTGAGAACGTCCCACCATATCGTCGCCGAAGCCCAGCGCATGAACTATCTCTGTCGAACTTGCTATCAATGAAACGATGCGCATAAAAATTACACCTGCCAGAAGGGAGCTTTGAGGCGGACTGAATCCGCCTTTATTGAATCGATAGTTGGACAGCCTGCAAGCTGCATGGATAGCTGTAATTCACTGCGAAACATCTCGAGCACATTAAGTACACCGGTTTCACCATCACACGCTAGTCCCCACAAGATGGGACGTCCAGTCATAACAGCCGATGCACCAAGGGCGATGGCTTTAAAAATATCAGTGCCGCGACGTATGCCGCTATCGAAAAGAACCGGTACTTTTCCGCCAACAGCGTTAACCACTTCGGAAAGTACACTAATAGTGGCTGGAGCAGAGTCTAACTGCCTGCCACCATGATTGGAAACAACAATTGC
>JACMKL010000088.1 GCA_014380105.1 Candidatus Melainabacteria bacterium | reverse complement strand
TAGTGCTCGTCAGACGCATTTTTCTTGATGTAGCTCTGATAAATATCGTAAGTCCAGACAGTGTTGAATGCGGTGACATTGCCAGCCATGCCGGACATAAAACTAGCTAGCATGGCTGTTAAGCCAACGCCCAACATCCCGCTCGGATACATCATCGGAAGAAGTAGCGGCAATGCCATGTTGTACGACAATTCTTTGGTGTTTTTTCCCAACTCCGGAATCAATACCAGAGCTATTAATCCAGGAAGAACAGTCAATATTGGGAAAAGTACTTTCGGAAAAGCGGCAATCAGTGGAGTTCTCTGGGCAGCTGTCAGGGACTCAGCCGCTAGTGCGCGCTGAATGACCAGGAAGTCTGTGCACCAGTATCCAAAAGATAAAACAAAACCCAAACCAGAAACTAGCGCAATCCAATCGACGCCCATCGGGTTGGCAGAAGTAGCAGTGTACATCCACAAATGTGCGAAGCCAGCATCTTTAAAGTGTGCGCAAAGTCCGTCCCAGCCGCCCACTCGCGCGAGTCCAATGATTGAGATCGGAAGCAGTCCAAATACAATTAAGAAGAATTGAAGGACCTCATTGTAGATGGAAGATGTAAGTCCGCCCATGATTGTGTAGGCAAGCACCACTCCTGCTGCTGCAAAAATAGAAGCATCGATTGACCAACCCAAGAGCATGTTGAAAACAAGCGCCATTGCGTACAAATTGATGCCGGACATAAGCACGGTCATGATTGCAAACGACACCGCATTCAGTGCACGTGTCGGTTCGTTGAAGCGCAGTTTTAAGTATTCAGGAACACTTCGCACTTTCGATCCGTAATAAAACGGCATCATAAATAGTGCGAGAAATACCATTGCCGGAATGGCTCCCAGCCAATAGAAGTGCGCGGTCATGATGCCGTATTGGGCGGCATTTGCTGCCATGCCCATCACTTCAATGGCGCCTAAATTTGCTGACAAAAAAGCCAAGCCAGTAATCCAGCTTGGAATTTTATGACCTGAAAGAAAGAAGTCTTCGCTCGATTTCATCTGCTTTTTAAGCAGATAACCGATACCAATAACGAACACAAAATAGACGCCAATAATGGCGTAGTCAATCCAGCCGATTTGAGGAGTGCCACCGCTCATTTGTCAGAGCAGCCTTTTCCGATAAAGAACCTAATTGACCGTTTGACGCAAACTTTTATTCGTCGGACATCTGCATTTCAGAAGCGTTGTCGCGCTTGCTTCCGAGCAATCTCAAACCAGTTGCGTGAATGTAAGGACGGGTATTTTTAGTGCCGCCATCGTCAGTCCATTTACTGAAATCAAGACGTCCTTCGATACCAATCAAACTGCCTTTGCGAACATATTCGCCGGCGATTTCAGCCTGACGTCCCCAGATTTCGATATCAAACCAATCTGTTTCTTTTTCTTTGGTCGGACGATTAACAGCGACGCTGAACGTGGTCTTGACACGTCCGGACTCAAAATATCTCATTTCAGGATCTTTGCCGGCGCGCCCGACAAGTATGACCGAATTAACCATGTCTCTTCCCCTTCCAGCTATCCCGCCGCTTCTATTTTTGGCAGAGGATTATAATACCGGTTGGCGTCATCAAAAGAATTAGACGCAAGCAAACCAGGGGACACTGTCATTCCTTCAGTAGATGAAAAGAACGAAAATCCGGTTGACTTCAAAGAGTCTCGCCGCCAGCCGCTTTGGCACGTGGCGGTTTTGTACATTCTGACAATGTCAGGATATTCGGTTATTTGGTTTTTCAAAAATTGGGCTGTGCTGAGAGATGCACAAGAATCTTTGTGTGATGAAACCATCGTGCATGAGCGCCTTGTACCTGTAAAGGCGGGCGACGTAGAACTAAGTAAATTCGCCAAAATCAATCCGTGGCTGCGTTCTCTGGGGCTCTTATTGCCTCTGTTACAACTGTTTCTGGTTTGGCAGACCTTCAAAAATATTGCCCTGATGGCACCTGACAAAGGCGCCATCCAACGCCAACACCCGGCGCTTGCAGCTCTAGTGCTTGTGCTTGCTTTCGTCGGCTTATTCTGGCTCTACAAGTTACCCGGCAGCTACTGGCTATTTTTCCTGGCTTCTTTTATTCCACTTGCCATTGCCCAGCGCTGGCTTAATCAATTCTGGGAATCAGTAGAAGAGAAGAATGCGCCTGTGCGTTATGCATTTTCAGTCTGGGAATTATTGATGTTGATTATAGGCAGCATGTTTCTAGGACTCAATGTAGTTCGCCCTTTCGTCATCCAGCCTCAATAAACAGAGCGTCAAGCGAGCGAAAGTTTCACCCTAAAAGCCGTGCTTAATTGCCCATTTCACTAGCTTGTCGGCATCTTCCAGCTCGAGCTTTTCAACAAGTGTCTCGATGTAGTGATTGAATTCTTCGTCGGTCAGACCGGCGCGCTCAGCGGCTTTCTTTAGCTTTCCGCGCATCGTTATATAACTGAGGATATGTCTTTCATCCTCAGAAAGATGCGTGATATGTCGCGGCAGATTCGGTGTCAGAACGTTCTTATTGCCTTTCTGGACCATGACAATTGCCATCCGGAGCAAAGCTGGTGGATCAGTTTTCATGACATAACCGGAGGCGCCAGCGTCCAAAAGACCCTGAACCTCAGACGCTTTTCCCTGACTGGCAAAGATGACGACCTTGCCGTTACGCAGTGATACAAGTCTTTTGATTAAATCGACTGTTTGAATCAAACCTGGCAAATGCAAATCGAGCAAAACCATGTCGGGCAGTAGTTCTTTAGCCAGTTTCCAGGCTTCGTCCGAGGTCGCCGCTTCGCCAACAATTGTGATTAACTCTCCCTGCGCCAGATTCTCACGCGCCTGGACGCGTGTCTCTTCATGGTCGTCAACGATCAGTAACCTTGTCATCAGATCCCCTGGGATTAGCTGCCATATAAGGATACACGGAATCGCTACCTGGAATTTCCGGTCGATCAAAGAGGTCAGCTCAATATTTTTGATAAATTCGGACCAATTTTCAAAAAGTCGAAAAAAGGCGCCATTTGAATAACATGGCTATAATTACCCGGTGTATTCCGTGTCACAGAAAAGGCGCACACGATGACCGAAAGCAGCATTAAGTCCAAGAAAACTGCGGCACTAGCCGCTCTACTTACACTTCTTTTCTTCCCTGTCGAAAGCACAGCCGGAGAGAAAAGATTTACGACGGGGGATGGGACGAAATTGGCTCAAGCAAACGATGTAACTTCGCCAAGTGGATTGAAGTATCACGATGAGGTTGTTGGACAAGGTCCATCACCACGTCAAGGACAGAAAGTTTCAGTTCACTACACAGGTTGGTTGACTGACGGGAAACAATTCGATAGCTCACGCAACCGCGGACCTTTCCAATTCACAATCGGCAAGGGTGAAGTAATTAAAGGATGGGACGAAGGCGTCGCTTCCATGAAAGTTGGCGGTAAGAGAAAGCTGACAGTGCCTTCGCACTTAGGTTATGGCGACAGAGGATTTCCTCCGGTCATTCCTCCTGGCTCCACACTGATTTTTGATGTCGAACTTCTCGGCGTTCAATAAAAATCGCACATAGAATTTTGATTCGCTTACCAGATTTAGTCTGGTAAGCGAATTGATTTTTGGGGGGGAAACTATGAGTCGAAAGAATTATTCAACAGGAACACCCTGGGAGCCTATCGTCGGATACTCGCGCGCAGTGCGGGTTGGCAATCATATTGCCGTATCTGGAACGACTGCCACAGACGCGGCAGGAAAACTTGTGGGCCCTGGTGACAGCTACGCGCAGGCGAAGCAAACACTTCAAAATATTGAAGCGGCGCTCAAAAATCTTGGCGCAAATTTGTCCGATGTGGTGCGCACAAGAATATACGTGAAGGATATCGAAAAGAATTGGGAAGCAATCGGAAAAGCCCACGGTGAGGTTTTCCGCGACATACGACCAGCCACTTCGATGGTAGAAGTGAGTCGATTAATAGACCAGGAAATGCTGGTTGAAATCGAAGCTGATGCAATAATCGCTGAGGCTTAGCACCACTGACAGTGCAATATCACTCTACGAAATTGCAGTCAGGACGTTGTTACAGCCTTTGTCTTTCGCCAATACGAGAGCTTCACATGCAGCTTCCAGCAGGCCTTGCGGGTCATTGCTGTGCTGTGGGTAACTCGCCACTGCCAATGTGGCTGTAATTTTGATTGGTTTTGATGTTTTTGGATCTTTGATTTCCAGCATCGAAATTCTGCGTCTGACGCGCTCTGCAACGACCATAGCGCCATCGGCGTCTGTCTCGTGCAGCACGGTGACTAGCTCTTCACCACCCCATCTCGCCGGCATATCAATTTCGCGAACAGAACTCTTCAAAATCTTGCCGACTTCGATGAGCACTTCATCGCCAACTTCATGACCATGCTTCAAGTTGATATCGCGAAGATGGTCGATGTCGATAAGCATTAGAGACAGCGAATAACCGAGTCTCAATGCCCGTTTTAGCGAGTGGGTCAGGTGCTCTTTGAACACGTGACGGTTAGGTAAATTCGTAAGCACGTCTGTGCCCATAAGCTCTTGGAGCCGAGCGTCGGAGTTGGAGAGTTGATGTCTGAGACGATCAATTTCTCGTTCTTTCTCTCTGAGGCTGCGTTCGAGCTGAACAATCTGGCCCTGCATTTTTCTTAGCTGAACCTCCACCTGACGGTGGCGAGACGGCCCGTGAAAGGATTGCAGCATTTGAGTCAAGTGGGCTTTCATCGATATTCCCCCTGCCGCTCTCTGCCAGAGCTTCTACTGTCGGAGTCTTATCCTCTTTTTATATAGAGGTTATAAGGTTGACTACATCAGGTTTTGATCTCATCAACGAGGAATATATTAGCTCTATTTAGTGTTTAATACCAGTTATCATGGGGGAAACCCGCAAGCTTATTTAATGAAAGCCCTTGAAAGCTCGTTGCGACTCTTGTCTACCAATATTAGATAGTACTCATGTTTGCCCCTGTCGACGTTGTAAGTGACGACTCCCCGAGTTTCTGTATGGGGGAGGATTTTGGTCCTCAGGACTTTGAAATTCGATCCGATATCCAGGTTATATATTTGGTTGAGTTCGTTGGTTGCTGCAAAGTCACCGAAACTGAATTCTTTATTCGTCTCATTTACGGCAGCGAGATCAACGCGCATCAGAAGGGTTGACTTATCACCAAGCGGATCCGGCTCAAAACTGAATTTCTTGATGTTAATCACAAAACCCTTCAGCGGCTCCAGTTTCTTAGCTGACGGCAATTTGGCTGGATCAAACCCGGGCAAAATTATTGGCTCTGCTGTTGTTAGCTTAATCACTTCGGTCGGAGAACTATTGGCAATTTTGCCCTTTCTCTTCAATGCACCAAACAAACCGAGTGTGCCACCAACGGCTGCACCGGCACCAATAGAGATACCATATGTGGAGATGGCTGTTCCTATTCCACCCAGCTGTAGAGACAAAAGACTGCCACCCAGGGCGCCTTTTGCAACATAGCCGGAGTCGATTGCTACGATTTTCAATACTGTTTTGAGAGCTTTGTCTTTGGTTGAAAATTTAGCAGGAAAAGGTAATTCAATTAGTCCATCGGGGCTAACTAGTTTGTCGAATTCAACATCTACATATCCATCTCTGCCACCACGTTTTTGTGGAACTGCTTTCGTCACTAAGCCGCGCACATACCAACCTTCCGGAAGAAGCACTTTGCCTTTGTCTTTCACGTCAACGGAAATACGTGCCTGTACTTCGTCTCCTTTGACACTCACCTCTGAATTCAAATAGCAATTCAAAGTCATGTTCAGGTCGACCTTGGCAGGGAGTTCTTGAACAACTCCTTCCAGAAGTGGGGAATTATCATCTTTGATAATTTTCCCTTCAAGGTATTTGAAACCCATCTTTTTGTTGTTTGCAGTTGCACCAGCCACGGTGGCCGGTTTGGGAGCACGAACAACGCTCGGCGATTGCAGCGGCTTCTGTAAATGAGCGGTAGTGTCCGCCCCATAAGCACCTGTCACCATTGACGGTGCGACGCTCATGTATAAAGTGAGAGTCGATATAAAAATTGATTTTAAATGTTGAGGCATTTAGGAGCGTCCCTCAAATGTTTCTCACAATTTGCGCGTCAGAATTTCTTTCAATTGTTCAAGAAAGCCTTTCTTCGGCTTATTAATCTGCTGCGAGATTGTTTTCTCACGCGCCAGGGCTTTGACTTTAGCCTCGAGATTTTTTGCTTCTGAATTTTTGGGATCGTTGCGCAAAGCGGATTGAACTTCTGTCATTGCCAGAGTTTTCCACCCCCTCGCTAGATACACCTCAGCCAATTTGTTGTGATATCTCGGGTCTGTAGGAACCAGACGAATTGCTTCTTTCAAGGCTGTTTCAGCTTCCTTGAAATTGCGACGCCTGAATAAATCGTCCGCACGAGCCAAATGTTTATTGGCCCATTTTATATTGATGTTGTCTTCTTCAAATTCGTTCCCGACCGGAGAATGCGCTCCTGTGGTGCGAGATATGCTGTCTATCGGCTGGCCATCGATGTCTTCAGCCGATTCACCGCTGACGGCGCTTAAATTAGTTTGAGATTGTCGCTTTCTGGTTAGCAACCGGACAGCGTCATATTCTGCGCGGCTCTCAGCATCACAGATGACGTCATGAGCCCGCGTCACCTTGGCGAACTCGCTTTGCGCGACTATCCGCTTTTCAGGATCATTTGGGAAGCGATCTGGGTGAAGTTTTTTCGCCAAGGCTAGATATGCCTTGCGAACCTCTTCCTGGGAAGCGGATTCTTCAACGCCCAAAGTCGCGTAATAGTCTTCCTCGAACTCCTGCATCACTCTGCTTTGCTTAAACTGACAGCCGCCTATATCTTAAGCCCTAAGTGATCTTCTAGCCACAGACGAGGACTCTTTGTTGAGATACCAATACCCTTATCAAGTGCGACTATCTCGCCACTGATGAGCCCTATGCATTTAAAACCAATGATCACGAACCGAAGAAATCAGACCCGGTGAGGCATTCCACAGCTTATAAATAAATTGTGGAATAATGAGTACCCCTTAAGTAAAGCTTCCATAATCAATGTATGGAGTCATAAGTCCTGTTTACTTGAAAGGGTAACTTATGTGCGACTTTTTGCGGATTGAACCAAAAGGTATTTTATGAACTTAGAAAAATTCACGCACAAAGCTCAGGAAGCAATCACCGGCTGTAGAACATTACTGGCGCGCTTTGGGCATACGCAAGTCACTCCTGAGCATGTCTTGCTGTCCTTAATGGAGCAGCAGGATGGCGTTGCCATCAAAATTGTTGAGCGGCTAGATGTAAAAGCCCAGGAAATAATTGATGACGTCACTCAATATCTGCAAAATCAGCCCAAGGGCTCAGCAATTTCGACACAAAAAGATGAGATACACGTTTCGCATCAACTGATGCGTCTTCTCGAATCAGCCAATAAAGAAGCCGAAAAGCTTAAAGACGAATTCATCAGCGTCGAGCACGTCTT
>JACMKL010000737.1 GCA_014380105.1 Candidatus Melainabacteria bacterium | reverse complement strand
TTTCGCCAGCTCGGTTTTACCAACCCCAGTAGGACCGGAGAAAATAAATGATCCGATTGGACGATTTGGATTTTTCAATCCCACTCTTGCGCGTCTAATCGCTTTGCATACTGCTTCTACTGCTTCGTCTTGTCCGATTACACGTTGGTGTAAAACATCAGACATGTGGAGCAGTTTTTCAGATTCGCCTTCAGTCAACTTCAAAAGTGGAATTCCGGTCCAAGAACTGACTACATAAGCCACCTCTTCTGCGGTAACTACAGGCTTCTCGGTTTCTTGTTTGGCTTTCCAGGCAGCCTGGATTTCACGAATTTTCTCGGAGAGTTTTGTTTCTTGTTCGCGCAATGAAGCGGCCTTTTCGAATTCTTGATTACGAATAGACATTTCTTTGTCGCGACGAACAGCACGCAATTCACGCTCTACTTCTTTACCTTCTGGCGGCAAAGATGATGCACGTAAACGCACTCTGGAAGAGGCTTCGTCAATAAGGTCAATCGCTTTGTCCGGTAAGAAACGATCGCTGATATAGCGGTCAGATAACTTAGCGGCTTGTTCGATTGCCTCATCTGAGATGACCAAGCGGTGATGCTCTTCATACTTTTGACGCAATCCGCGCAGAATTTCGATAGTTTCGTCAACTGACGGTGGATCGATAATAACCGGTTGGAATCTACGTTCTAGAGCAGCATCTCGTTCAATATGCTTTCTGTATTCGTCCATTGTCGTCGCGCCGATGCATTGTAGTTCGCCGCGAGCGAGTGCTGGTTTTAAGATGTTTGCAGCATCAATAGCGCCTTCGGCAGCGCCTGCGCCAATCAAAGTGTGCAATTCGTCGATCACAAGCATAACGTTGCCTGCACCGCGAATTTCATCCATGATCTTCTTCAAGCGTTCTTCGAATTCGCCGCGATACTTAGTACCAGCAACGAGAAGACCGATATCGAGCATGACAATTTTCTTGTCCGTCAAAATGTCCGGAACGTCAGAATTGACGATGCGGATAGCAAGTCCTTCCGCAATCGCGGTTTTACCAACACCTGGCTCACCGATGAGCACAGGGTTGTTTTTCGTACGTCGTCCAAGAATTTGAATTACGCGTTCAATTTCTTTTTCACGTCCGACAACCGGATCGAGTCTGTTTTCGGATGCAGCCTGAGTCAGATTAAGACCAAACTCGTCAAGAGTAGGAGTCTTAGAGCGACCCGTACTTGTCGATGTTGCTCCACCTGCTGTAGCTGCGCCGCTCTCACCTAGCAATCTAATTACATGTGAGCGGACCTTGGTGAGGTCTACGCCGAGGTTTTCCAACACTCGGGCGGCAACGCCTTCACCTTCACGAATGAGCCCTAACAGAAGGTGCTCAGTGCCGATGTAGTTGTGACCGAGTTGACGTGCTTCGTCCCAAGACAACTCGAGCACTCTTTTGGCGCGAGGAGTAAAGGGAATCTCTACAGCTACAAATCCCGATCCGCGGCCGATTATTTTCTCGACCTCTACACGAGCGTCTTTCAAATTGACACCCATTGATTTGAGTGTCTTCGCTGCGATACCCGTTCCTTCCCCGATCAATCCAAGAAGAATTTGCTCGGTACCGACGAAATTGTGGCCCAGTCTACGTGCTTCCTCTTGCGCAAGCATGATGACCTTAATGGCCTTCTCGGTAAACCTTTCAAACATGGCGGCTCAAGCCTCCTGACCCCGCTAAAGTGATTACATTCTAACATCAGCTAACCAACCGGGTTGCGGTGTCAATCCACGGCTGAGTTCCTTTCTTTGAAGCTATCTAACACGCTTTTGTTCCCTAGAGCGTGCGATAAGCGGCTATTAGACTTTCCAAGCGCCGGCTACCACTCCACATTAATAATGGCATTCTGCCGCACTTGTTGGCGCGACGATTCGCTAAGTTTTAATGATGTTGTCGAGAAAAGCAGTCAATGACAAGCCTGCCGGCTCGCGCGCGTAAAGGAAGTTGCTTCACAGAAAAGGAAAAGGCGACGCTAGGCGCCGCCCGATCCGGATGTTTCTCACTGATTTTTCGTTCTTTTTCGAACTTTTATGCGTGCTTCTCTTCGCCTGTAATCGGCTGAGCGAAGGTGCATTCCTTGCTTGAGCAAGCGACCTGGTCACCCCGCTTCAAGGTTTTGTAGATCAACATGGTCTCGCACTGTGGGCAACGGTTGGAGTTATTAGGACCACCGGAGATTACAGGAGGATACCAATATGCAGATGTGCACTGATTTTGCGAGTAGTTGCTGCAACCGTAGAATATTTTTCCACGACGTGACTTCTTCTCAACAATCTCCCCATCGCAATCTTCGCGAGGACATTTGACCCCAGTCACCTTCAGAATTGGTCTCTGTTCGGTGCACTCTTCAACAGAGCATGCCAAATAGTCTCCGTATCTGCCGTAGCGAATGAGCATTGGCGCGCTGCATGTCTTGCACTTTTCTTCTGACGGTCTGTCTTCAGGAACTGGCAAGCCATCCTTGGTGAGTGCAATTTTTGTTTTGCATTCAGGATATTTGATACAGCCAAGGAATTGACCGAAACGCGAAGAGCGAATTGCCATCTGCTCTCCACAAGCCGGACATTGTTGATCACTGAGAATGATCACCTTGTTCATGTTTTCTTCGGCACGTTTCAGAGTTTCGCCAAAAGGTTTATAGAACTCTTTGAGCATGCCGTGCCAGTCGACCTTATCTTCTTCGATCAAGTCGAGTTTGGATTCCATATCGGCTGTGAAGTGGACGTCAACGATACTGCCGAAGTGTTCGACAAGTAGAAGATTGACAGCGATTCCAAGCTTTGTTGGATTGAGTGTTTTGTTGATTCTCTCAACATATTTACGATCGATGATTGTCGAAACTGTGGCCGAATAAGTAGATGGTCTACCAATGCCTAGCTCTTCCAAAGTCTTAACCAGACTCGCTTCGCTGAACCGTGGAGGTGGCTGAGTGAAATGCTGATTTGGTTTTAGATCTTTGAGTTTGAGTGCCTCACCCTTGGTGAGATCAGGAAGATTTTGACCATCTCCACTCATTTCACCGTTGTCATTTGTTTCATCGGATGAATCTTGATCGTTGTCCTGCCCCTTCAGTGGACGGTTATAGACAATCATAAATCCAGCGAATTTTACATCTGTGCTTGAAGCCCTGAAAATTGCATCACCAGCCGTCATTTCGGCTGTACGTGTATTCAACTCGGCAGCTGACATTTGGCTCGCCATAAAGCGTTCCCATATCAATTTATAGAGTTTGTACTGGTCATTACTTAAAAACGATCTGATTGATTCAGGCGTTTTGTCCGGATAGGACGGGCGAATCGCCTCGTGCGCATCCTGCATATTTTTAGCTTTTCTTGTATAAACGCGTGGTTTATCAGGGCAATAGTCTTTTCCATATCTGTTTTCGATATAGGCAAGAGCCTCTTCCTGAGCGGATGCGGCGACACGAGTCGAGTCAGTTCTCATATATGTGATGAGACCAGTTGCGCCTTCGGTACCGAGTTCTACACCTTCATACAAAGTCTGAGCGACTTGCATGGTTTTCTTAACCGCATAGCTAAGCACAGTGGCGGCTTCACGTTGCAATGTCGATGTAATGAATGGAGCTGAAGGTTGTCTCTGGCTCGATTTTTCTGATACTGAACTGACTGTGAAATCCTTGTCTTCAAAGGATTTGACGATTTTGTTCGCCATTTTCTCGCTGTCGATTATGGTCGTATTAGCGGCTGATTTTTCGGAAGCAGCGATAACGCGTTTGCCATCATACTTATATAAAGAAGCTAAAAAGGAAGATTTGGATCTGGCGCGAGATACTTCAGCCTTGATTGACCAGTATTCCGTTGCATTAAAACTATCAACTTCAACTTCGCGCTCACAGATCAATCGCACCGCTACGCTCTGAACGCGTCCGGCAGATCGTCCATTAACCTTTCTCCAGAGCAATGGGCTGATTTTGTAGCCCACCAATCTATCTAATACGCGTCGCGCCTGTTGCGCATCAACAAGACGTTTGTCGATTTTGCGCGGAGACTTGATTGCGGCAAGAACAGCTTCTTTGGTGATTTCGTTAAACTCGATACGATGAACTTTCTTCGCAGGCAGATCGAGAATTTCAGATAGGTGCCATGCGATCGCTTCACCCTCGCGGTCAGGGTCTGGCGCAAGATAGACAGTGTCAGCTTCTTCAGCTGCATCTTTTAGTTCTTGTACGATTGGCTCTTTCTCTTTGAGCACCTCATACAAGGGTTCGAAATTTTTTCTGACGTTTACGCCAAGCTTATTGCGCGGTAGATCCCGCACGTGACCGACACTGGCTTTAACGGTAAAGTCCTTGCCCAGAATCTTACTAATAGTTTTCGCTTTTTTCGGCGACTCAACAATAACCAGTGATTTTGCCATTAGATATGCGGCACCTCGGTACATCCAACCTGTCAAGATATGCAGACAAGCCGGTACTATAACACGGTCGTCAACCCCCCTCAGAAAATCCGCCCGTCCGAAAGGCACCCCTTTTTGTGATACGTGAACATTCATCAATTACATGATGAGAAAGGTTTTTGAGCGAAAGCAGGGGGCGGTTTCAAGCCGTTTATTCAGAAACCGAAAATTTTGCTCACCTTTGCCATTCGCCCGACTTCCCGACAACTAGCGCTATTACGCGCGCGGAATCTTCTCCGCAACTTCTGAAAGTGGCTATACGACCGGCTTCATCTTCGATATCCTCCCCGCCGCTTGACGACAACCCGTAGGACAACTGGATTTCAAGATAGTCCAACTCGTCCAGATAGGAGGGATGGTTGACACTGACTTTGAACAATTCGCTCCACTCGATCACGCAAACCATGTCCTGGTGGATGAATTCCTCTAATTGGAAGACCAATTGTTCAACGATTGCTTCACCTTGCTCGGGAGTCGACTCACTCAGTCGATATAGATCGAGATGATAAAGAGGCATTCGCCCTGAGTGGTATTCATTCAACATAGTAAAGGTAGGGCTTTGAACGGTTTCTCTGATGCCCAATTTCTCGGCCAGACCTTTGACAAACGTGGTCTTTCCAGCTCCAAGTGGACCTTTAAGAGCAATGACCGCACGTTTTTCCACAGCGCTACCAAAAGCGGAGCCGAGAAGAAGAGTTTCCTCTCGGCTTGCTAATGAATATTCAACTGACGAAGTTATTTTGAACTCTTTCTTCTGAATAAAAGGAGCGTCTCAGCCCCGGATAAGAATGAGTTTTGACCCGGAAAGTTCCAGGTGGGGTACCTCCTAAACAGTTTACCGTTTCCTACTTCCTTCGGACTGAAGCCCTGGGCTCATAGGTATACGTGGCCGTCTCGAGTGGGAACCCCTAATACTCACAATTTGTAGGACAAAACTTTTGAAATCTGCCCAAGACTGAGACTAAAGGCATCATAAATAACTGCGCCAACGCTGTCAACAAAGGGTAAAGCAGAAGATTTGACAAGGCCCTGGCGAAAAATATTTTGGCGCTTCAAAAAACTGCAAATTGTCACTACATTTGGTGCCCGAAACTATTTCAACAATTTCTCTGACCGCTTACGATATGTATTTTCTAAAGACTCGATTTCGTCGTCATTCGGCAGAAAAAAAGTTGTGCCTCCACTGTAGACTGGCGCCCGCAAAGTCTTGCCTTCAGGACCATTAACGACAGTCGGCACCAGTTGATTGACTTCATAAAGTGCCTCAGAACAAATCGCTTTTCCACGTTTGTGCTGCGCCACCGCATACAGTGTTTTGTCCCAGTCGACTGTTACTTTCAGGCGTTGCTTCGGTGACGAATCGGTGCCAGTCTCCTCGTTACATTCAGGATAGAGCTCATCTATTCTTTTATAAAATCTTTGAGCTAAATCCTCTGTTTCTGCCCAACTTGGGAGGATATAAGATTTTCCGGCAAAATAAATAGGGTCGATTAATTTGCGCAGTCCATTCTCATATCGGACAGTTGGGGTGAGATTATTGATTTCATAAATTGCCGCAATCGGGTGACGCCCACCATACTTGAGTTCGCTCAAACGCCAAAATGTATCGCCGCTTTCCAGCACGATTTCCGTACTCTCTTGAGCCTTTCCAACCCGTGACATTATTTTCTGCCAGTCGGTACGGTTTTGCCACCATAGATATCTACCGGACCCAGTACTTTTCCACTGACAGATTTTTCTGGTGGTGCAGCATCAACGGAAATAGGCAACTTGCGTCTGTCTCCAGCATTTTCTCCTACATTATCCGGCTTCATCTCATCAGGCAAAGTTCGATTTTCATGTGGATAAATGCGAGCCACTGAGGGTCTGACAGCTGGTGACGGGGACGGCGCCACATCAAAATTTCTGACATAAAGACCACTGCCCGCCGCTTGCATTTTGACTCGATCTTTCAAGCGGCTAGATGTCATCTGGCTTTCGAGACTGTCGGCAACTTCATCAAGAGCAGTTTGACGATCGGCACTAAACTGCTTATATTTCTGCGATCTGTCCCTGGCATCACCTACAACACGCGCAGCATCCTCTTCGGATTTTCTACGAATTGTAGCTACCAATTCCTGCCGCCTCGCCATTTCTATCTCTTTTGATTGCTGAGCCGCATAAGGATTAGAGCTATATGCCATTGCCGGCAATGGCGCCTCAAGAATCGCTCTAATTTCTGCTTCAGCATCATCCAAAATTTTTCGCGCTGCACCTTTACTTGTATCAATGAGATTGGATGCAAGTGCCTCACCCTGACTCTTTTGACGGTTTTTCTCGGCAGTAGTCTGCCGGCGCAGGACATCAACCGCCTGTTCTAGATGTTCAGGAGAATTATGATGATGCAGCTTAGATAATATTTTCTCGGGCTGCTTAAACGGCTTGGACATTGCCGCTTGCTCCGACTCGACCGGAATATTTCTTCCATACGCAATCAACGCACGTCTGCAATAACCAGATAATGGTCCAAATGGATCTAGCCGATAACAAGTCTGGTAGGCTCGCGCAGCCTCTTCATGGCGATTCAAATGCACATAACAGCCCGCTATGTAATAACGAATTGAAGCATCATTCGGGTTTTTGGACGCGGCACGCTCGAGGTGTCCAAAAGCCATTTCATAACGTTTTGCGTTAAATTGTCTAACACCTTCATCAAGCGGCGCAGCAAAAGCACTGCCGCTCAGCTGAACAAGCGCGATTGACAGCGCGATTAATGTCGCTTTTGATGAAACCTTTAGTGTGGGACTAATAGGCATTAGTAATTAGAGGATTAATTTCCGAAACGAGGCTTAGTGTTGTCATTATGACATTGAAACACGAGGATCAGAAGCCCTCTGACGAAAACGAAAGAAAACTGTTCCCAGAATTTAGTCGAAATCTATAAATCCGCGCGTTTTTAGCCAATAGAGTAATCCGCCGCTAACTACAATCATGCTAACCAGGCAGAAATAATATCCCCACTCCAGATGCACTTCGGGGATTTGAAAATTCATTCCATAAATGCCCGCAATTAGGGTGGGTGGCAAAAAGAGAGTAGCTATTATTGTCAAAATCATCGTTGTTTCGTTGGTTCGTAAGCCCAAGCCCGAAACATAAACGTCCATCAAACTGTAGGACATAGACCTGTACGTTTCAAACATTCTCACTACGGAAGATACTTCTTCAAAGCGATAACGTAATTCATTACGTCCTTGCTCTGTGATCATTTTATTTCGTGAGCGTGAAAGAGCTAATAAGACGGTCTCGACAGGCCATACGGTATTTAGGAATATCCAAATTATCTGCTGAGCACCGTTGATCAGATGCAATTCTTCCTTGCCAGGATGTTTGATAATTCGACTTTGAATTGCCTCCAGCCTTGTTCCGCCAATTTTGAGCACTTCCACATACGTTGCAATCACATCTTCAATAAGTTCAGCAACCAGGCGATCTACCGTCAAGTCAGCAAGCGCTTCGCCCTCTGCCATCAGCTTGTGAACCGTCATCATAAAAGCAGTATCATGGCTAAATTGCCGCGTAACCAGAACTCTGTTGCCCATAAAAAAATTGACATTCTCAATTGCATCCACAACTTCGCTGACGGAAGGTCGCTGCAAACTCCAAAAAATTCCATTATGAAATTCATCGAAAAACGAGCGTTTGTGCGCTCCTCGAATCAATTTTATTTGCTCATCGGTAAGGTCCATAAAATCCGATAAGTGCTTCCAAAATTCATCACTCAGGGTACCGGCAACATGTATCCAGACAAACCCGCTCTCGCCACGTTTTTCGGCAGCATCTTCAAAATCGATAAAACCACCTTCGGTGACTCCATGAGGTGCTAAAAAAAACATTTTGATGCGCGACTCGACCTTTTCAGGCAAAGATGGCGACATCTCGAAAGTTTTTGAGCAGAAGGACATACGTCCATGCGTGAAGGACAATTCTTTCATCAGGATGCCTTATGGAAGGTAATCAAAGTCGTACCACAAATCTAAGAATAGTAGAATGTATGTTGATGCTGATGAAAAACTTGCTTGCTACATCTTTCATTTTGCTAACGTTTGCGCACACCGCTAACGAGGCTGCAGCATTTCCATTTTCGTTCCGAAAAAAACACCCGGAGGTTAGTGAAGACAAAACGCTTCCAACAGAAGCCCCTATTTCTCCGCTAAACATCCAATCAAACGCACCCATTAAAGATGTCAATTCGAATCCGACCATTTACTCTCCGACAGCAGCACCTACTTTTCGTCCCTACAGCCCAAGCACTTCGAGTCCTAAATTTACTCCACGCTTGACTCCTGCGGACGCTGACTTAAACACGGTAGACACTTTATCGCCACCTACCTCGTCGACTATCTTACCTGATTCTAAAACACCAAATATAAATCACTCTCCACCAATTTTGCCCCCTCGTCCACCTCTTCCGCCACCACCAGAAGTGCGTGCACCAATTATGGTTTCAACAGGAGATCCGCCTGTGCCACTGGCTTGGAGAGCAATTGCATTCAAATTGTGGTCTACTCCAGAAACGCTGCCGTCAAAACGTGTCAAGGCGCAGGTGTCATTTACATCTGCTACCGCCACCACTATTAGCGCGCTTATCAAGTCGCTCAGCGAAGCGGGCTGGAATGCGCCTCAGGTGAGCGTCGCCGCTGGTCATATTCTGGCTACGCCGAACACTGCCGATGGCACAAAGATCAAACTGATCTTTGCTACAAAGCCAACTTCAAACGGCGCAACTGCTGTGCGAGTAACCACAGACCCTGATTCACACCAATTTGATAAGAGCAAAATAGAGGCTATTTTAACCCGTGCGCAAGACATTGCAGCACACACTAATATGCTATAAACCAGCTTTCAGCTTCTACGGAGCAATCGAGTGAATACTCCAAAACCATTTGTAATAGGGATTACAGGAACAATTGGTTCCGGGAAATCTGCTGTCGGCTCGATATTAGAAGAGATGGGCATACCTGTCATTGACACCGACAAAGTAGTCCATGAATTATTTGAAGACGAAACACCTGTTAAACGCGCTGTCATAGAGCGTTTCGGGAAAACAATCCTGGATATGTCAGGGCAAAATATCGATCGCAAAAAACTTGGTGAAATTATTTTTGCAGATGAAGGTGGGCGCAAAGACCTCGAGTCGATAGTCCATCCGGCTGTCATTCTAGACACAAGGCGTAGAGTCGCATTGAATACGGATAAAGAACTCGTTGCCGTCCTATCACCGCTATTATTTGAAGCAAATGTTCAAGACGAATACGATCAGGTTTGGGCGATTATTGCGTCAGAAGCCGTTCTTCGAGAACGATTGAGCCGCCGAGATAATCTTAGCGCCGAATTGATCACACAACGGCTTAGAGCGCAATTTAGCCAGGAGAAAAAAGCTAGTCTTGCGAATGTCACAATCGATAATTCAGGTACGAAAGAAGAAACTAAACGCCAGGTAGAAGTAAACCTCGACAAGCTCAGAGCTGTTATCCGATAGCTTTAATCCATTATTTTCTTCAATTTATTCGACCAGTGCTTATCTTTCTGATTTGGCCCAAATCCAGAAAGATAATCTTCCATTGCTTTCTCCGGATCACCCTGCGTGTTGAAGGGGCCCTTAGCTATTGGACTTTTTTTTTCTTCTTCTTCTGCAATTTGGGACGCCTTCTTACCGACGGCACCCCAAACAGTATTTGCAGCTTCTTCATCAACACGATGACCACACTCTCCGCAGAACCGCGCAGATGGGTCGAGAGGCACCTGGCATGCCACGCAAACAGGAATTCGCACTCCTAGCTTATAACCGCACTCACCACAGAAATTCGAACCACCTTCGAGCGGTAGCGAGCACTGTGGACAATGTGGCGCATCAGGATTTGATGCAGGAGGTGGAGGCGCAGTGGGCGCTGCAGGAGGAATGTGAGGAGCAGCTGGCGACGCAGACAGAATCGGTTCGGATATAGGAACGTTGCTTTGAGCTGTGTCCGCATCATCAGATGCATATCCCTGTGTCGATGGGTAGACTTCAGCTGGCAATGGCGATATCTCTGGAGCGACGAAAGCAGCGACTTCATCGACGTTTTCTGCGGCCTTGGCCGTGTGAACATAAGGTGCATCACTCTTCTCGCGAGATAATCCACCTTTAATACTTCCCCAAGGAACATCTTTCGATTTTTTTCCAGAGGTTCCTAAATTATCCGGCAACTGCGGTAATTTGCCCATTCCAGGCAGGCTATCATTGTCAGCCAGGGCATTATATACGCCTGTGTCTGATGTCGCAGGCGGTACCACAGTCGGCACTGGATTTTCCAACGGACTTTCAAATGCTTCTTGGTAGAGAGGCGAAATTTGTGGTCTTTGTGGACCTTTTTTGATTGGCGCTCCGACCTCCGGACGATTATCCGGCTTAAATCCATGTGGAAGAGGAACACTGACATTTGGTAAAGCAATCGGACCTTGCTCCATCCAGCTGGTTCTGTGCACGTCGCCGGAGCCTGTCTGATACTTCTCTCCGACAATATATTCGTGCGAAGTTTCGGCGGCTATTTGCTCTGCGGTTTTTTCAGGAATAGCCTCACCGTCTGGTATTGGTTCAACAGGCGGAATCGCCGTCTCAATTGGCTGTATAGCAGCGGCTACGTCGTGGTCAACTGACTGAATCGAAGGCACAGGAATATTTGCAGCTGATACCGACGGGTCCATGACTTCGCCGACCTCAGGCGAGGTCTCTGGTGGCACAAAAGACGTAATTTCAGCGGTCTTCCCTTTGCGACCTTTCCCTTTTTTCACGGTCGGGAAAGTGGGCAGCTCAGCAGAGGGTTGGTCTAAATTGCTTTGCAGATTAGCGTCCGCAGTGAGATTGCCTCCAAAAACTGCAGCACCAGCTGCAGTGCCACCAGGAATACTCTCAGGTGAAACAGCGGGAGCAGGCGGCAGGGAGACGATTTCAACGATGACGGAACCGTCCTCATCAAGGTTATTTCCAGAAGTTTCAGCAGGAATGTTGGCATGTAAATGTGACGTCAGTGAATTGCCGCCGCCCTGAGCCTGGTCTGAAAGCGGAAGTGCTGATGCGCGTCTTGCAAAC
>JACMKL010000736.1 GCA_014380105.1 Candidatus Melainabacteria bacterium | reverse complement strand
GCACAAATTGAATTTCACTCTCATCAATCGGTAAAGCTAATTGCTTCACAAGTGCCAGCGTCGCTGCCTGTGCTCTTCCAGTGCCGTATGCGCGACCATGATTTTTGGAAAGCTCAAACGGTCCAGGCGTCCAGGTCGAGATGCGCAGATGGTATCCAGCACTCTTCAGGCTGTTGAGTGCCTCCAGTGCACCTGGGTATGCTGGCAATCCACCATAGCCTCCTACGCGCACGAAATGATAGAACAGTGCGTTGAATTCAGCATTGTTCAGCCCTGAGTTTGCATCGTATCCAGGGAAATAAACCGTGATTGAAGAGGGATCTATAGACCTCTTCAACTGTGTTGAGGCGAATTCGCAAAATGGCGTTATCCAATCTACGATCACGCCGTGAAGGTCAATATCAATTGACCAATCAAAATATTCTTTCGGCATGTCCAATAGATTCTGCGGGACAAGCGGATAGTCAGCGCAATCAGCTCCTGGTGTTGAAGAGCGTTTCGCTCCTCCCTTCTTTGGTGATTTCGTATTCATTTGAGACCTCGCTAAATTAAATTGAAGTGAAATCAATCATCAAGACATCGGAAAACAACGATTTCGCCAGACTGATCGCAGTAGGTAAACCATTGAAAAATCTGTCCGCTCGCATCAGGTGAGGCAAAAATTGGCACGGGTTGAGCGTGCACGCGGCCGTTGTGGACAATCAATACGGTGAATCCGAGGTGCCAATTGTGATCGAGAGTTGAGTAGTCAAACTCAGGGCGTCTCCAATCGACAAGACAGCCGCCGTCAATGCCGAAAAGTAGTTCACCATTTTTCGTCTCGAAGGCAGAGTCGCCAAGTCTATGAGTGTGCCCCATGATGATGCTGATTTGCTCTTTTTCGTAAGTAGCACGAGCGCTTTCACCTGGAATACTTTTGACCATTCGGCCGTGTTTGACCTTCACATGTTCGTTGAGCAAAGCCGCTCCATCAAAGCCACCTGTCTCTCCGGTGCCGCTGATAAAGGTGATCGGTTCATCGGCGGAGAAGTTCATGAGCGATTGCGCGCTTGTAATAGATTCGCGACTGCCGGGGCTCAGATAGCGCGCCCAAACCGGATTGAAATTGGCAAGCGCGCTTTCTTCTCTGCCTTCGTGATTTCCGCGGATGATGACAGTCCAGAAAGGACGGCCTTCCTTTGAAGAAGCTGGTCCGTTTTGCATAGATAGTCTGAGCAAATCTGCGCTTGCTTCAATCTCTTCTTGAGGATCTGAAGGGACTGGGATTTTCGGACTTTTGGGATGGCGAGAGAGCGCATACATGTCGTTAAAATCGCCACTATTGAAAATCAAATGTGGGCGAAACCATTCGGCAAAATTGAAAATTCCCCGCAAGACTCCCCAGTGGCAGGCTGGAGCGTGTGCGTCAGGATAGACGATGGCGCGAATACCATCCGGAAGAGAAATTGGAAGAACACCTGCAAACGAAGAGTATGAAGAACGCTCGACAGGCAGTCCATTGATTGAAACCTTTCTGAATAGCTCGAATCTTTCGGATTCGGGCTCAGAAGAAAACCATTTTGAACGCATAAAAATCTCCTGGCTTTTCACGCCATTGGGTGTTCGAGCAAAAACATTTCGCAAACTTTTTTGCAACAATTTAGAAATTTACGACCGCATGGGCTGATCCGAGAACTGAGTCAGAAAACCGCTGGCGTAAATTTATTGATGTACTAACCCGCATGCATAAGGTGCATGGGAATTGCTTGCATTTAGTTGGCTTGTTGTCTTGTTGGTAAGGTCGGTCTGTGATTCTCTGGGTTCGTAGGGGATGAATTAGGTGTTCTTCCATCTTAGGAACATGAGCGTTCGGATGACATGGTTGTGAAGCTGAAGCGATAATACGAGCTGTCTGACGTTTTTGACTACGCCTGTTGAAACCTTCATGGACCCTAGCTTTCGCTGACTTAGGACGAAGTCTTTCAGATTAAACATACTGGAAGAATGAGCTATCGCAGCTCGCGTATGCCACCATTGGTGGTGCTAGCATGGAGGTGGTTAAGATGGGGTTAAGTTTGTCGTAGAGGCTCAATCGTACGAAGACAATCGATGAAATCTTAAGTGGTTCAATTCAAACAACCTTGCGCTAATTGCGCGAAGGCTTGAAGAATAGCGCATTGGGTTGGCGCGGAGCGTGCATGGTGATGGGTAAATATGCGCTGCTTCCCCACGTATGTTGTCGTTAACCAATCGCTGGTAGTGATTGTTTGGAATGTCCTTGTTATATTTCTTTGGCCTAGTAGCTTCATGACAATAGCGGTTTTTTCGCTTTTGCGACATCTATCCGCTACCGTCATTTAATCAACCATCCTACTAAGTTAGCTCTGAACATTTTGAGTGTTTACATACTTTTGTAGTGATACTGAATCCAGTATCACTATTTTTGCTTGATTTTGATGTGGCCTGAAGTCCAAAGAAGCAGAGCTATCGCTAGATGTGCGACTTAGTGGCATCATAATACCACGATGCGCAGAGAGGAAGTTACACATCGGTATCTCGTCTGGACTCCACCGAAAACTATCTACAAACCTAGTTCTTAGAGAACTATAGAGTTGTACTAGACGAAAAATTGCATATCAAAGACAGATTAAAACTTGCTTGCATGATGGAGTTAGTCTTTGATACGTCTTAGTTATCTCTATTTATTCTTCAACAAAAGCAAATTCAAAAACCACCGAAACCCAGACACCTTTGCTATCACCGCACCATTTTTCTTCACCTCGTGTGTTGAAATCTGGCTTGGTGTCTAGTTCTTGTGTGTTGTGATTTGTGTGAGTTGCGTGAATGACTGAGTGCAAACCGCTATAGGACAAAAGCTATGGGAATTCAAATCGATAAGCGCCCGGTTGAGGCATCAGATGCGGCAACCCTGCTTGCTCTGACAATGACGGTGCTGCAGGAGTTCAATATTGAACGACTCCAAAAATCTTACGGAGAATTGAGTGCAGAAAGCTTTGCAGAGGATTTTAGACTCCCCTGTGCTTGGTCGCGTATCCTTTTCGTCAACGGTTCACCCGCTGGCTATTTGCTAGTGCATGCGAAACTAGAAGATCCAGCGGTACTAGAGCTTGCGAAGCTCTACATCTATCGGCAATATCGAAAGCTAGGACTAGGAAGATTTTTGCTTGAAGAAGCTTTTGCAGAAGCAAGTGCAAGAAGTGTTTCTAAGATTTATCTGTCAACTGCTCGTGAATTTGGAGTGCTGGGGTTTTATCAGCACCTCGGCTTCGTTGAGGTAGAAGACCTGAGATATCCGAATCAAGTTAACTCCATAGCAATGGAGATAGTTCTCGACTTGCCCGAATAATGCTTCTCAAGGCTTTTGCCTAGTTGAAAACGCAGTTGGTTGCTTCTCACCTCCAGGTGACTGGCAGCCTTTTGCTTCTCTTTGTCCGACAGGGGAAAGTTTTGCTCAAACATATTTATCGAGCCGAGGCTCGAAGGATTTCCATATGAAAACGAAACAGCGAGAAGCACCGATTTTGGTGCGACAGTTTTGGAATGCTTTGCCGGTTAAACGAGTCCTGTTGAGTACAGACAGAAATGACTCACTTTCCTATCGAGCTACGCCTGTACGTTTTGAAGTGGCTGGCAAAATTTCTGATTTCAGAATTTATTCTGCTGAGTCTGGAAATTCGGCTTCGGCTTTTTATGATTTACTCATCTCCTCAAGAGAGAAAATCATAATTACAGACCAGGAATTATGTGTTCTGAATCGCTTTTTCGCGCATTTGGTACCAATTGAAATTCCACCGGCAGCCTATGGGCGAGAAATGAATGTTTTTTGCCAGCACTTTTGGCCGGGCGGGAATTTGAATTTAAAAGCAATTGATAGGAGCAAATGCTTAGTCTGTTGCCATGCCGAATCATTGCCGCTTTGGGCGCAAAAGAAACATGTTCTGCCCAATTCAACTGGAGCGGTAGTTATGTTAGAACATCGATCGGAGAATGGTCAGCTTATTTCCTTTGCCGCTCTGGCTGCTTGATCCTGAATTAGTTTGATAAAGAGCGCGAATTGCCCAAAGCCCTTTTCGCGTTCATTCATTTTTTTGAAATTGTTTCTACTGGGTGATGTCGTTGGTTGCGTTTGAAAAAAATGGTAAATGGTCAGCATGAATTGCAATGCGTACAAAATGATACGAGCAGCTACCGCCAGCCGCAAATGCGAAGGCTGCTTTTTGCGCTAAAGAAAGTTTTGAAAATGGACTAGTTTCGTAAAGTCACAGGAAACCCAGAGTAAGGGAAGCCCCAGCTGCCAACCATTGCTGGTAACCCTCAGGTTTTACGGCATGCTGGAGCATCAATCAAATTAGCAGGCGTATTCTAGTTCGATTCCGCTCGCGTCATCAAAGCATTCAGCTCCATTACCAACGTCTGTCGAATCACCGAATTTGGCGATGAATTGAGCGACAGTTAAATTGGGATTGTTAGCTTTTGGTTTTAATGATTTGGAGCTTGCAACTAGATTCCACTCATCAGGAGTGATTCCAGAACGCACAAATTCGCGTTCTTCTGGAGTCAATTCCGGCATGACGTTTTGAATCAGACAACCAAGCTGCCAATTGTGAATTTGGGTCTTCGAAACTGGGATTTCCATCTCATGAGTTTTTCCGGTCAAAATTGAGGTGCGTTTGATCAACATAGTCGTTCTCCGTTGTAAATGCCTTGCTGGATTGCAAGAGCGCTGTGGTGGGGATGAAGCCCCGAAAACAATTTGGAGCAAATTGCTTTCTTCGCATAAGCGAACACCAATGAGACCGTCAGGATTCGAACCTAATTCAAAGCGTGAGACGCTCTGCTTCACCAAGAAGAATACGGACCCGATGATGGATAGATAGTCAGATCGAATTTTTGCAGTCGGAGTGCAAGGGAAAAGAGTTGAGCTTGAAAAATAGTCTGGGTTTAGGTGTTTAGGAGTTCTTTTGTCTGAATAATTTGGTGTGATGTAAAATAGGTGATTTATTTTTATCAAATACACAATCACCTAGACAAGCTTTTCATGCCTAGATTCACTTCGCAGGAACCATGTTACTTCAGGTCTGTATATCCTGAAGAGTACGTTGAGGTCCTGCTGTTTGCGCAGAGCGTTGGGTAGAGTCAAATAGTTGCGAAAGCTCAACTATGGTATTTACCTCATCGCATAACATCGCAAGGCTAGCGTCAAGCAATCTGATTTCATTTCCAAATACCGACCACATAAGCCAAAGAACATCTCGATAAAGTGGGATGGCTTTATGAACAAAAAGAATCCACATAGCCTTTCTCACCGCCGCCGTAGTTATCGCTACCGGAGGCAGTTATTTGAAAAGTCGTTATGAGAGAAATATTCGCATCAATTCGTCACCGTTTAGCCACCATTGCAGAGGCATTATGTTCCTGTTACGAACTGCAGCGGATCAAGAATGCTAATTTTCAATGACGAAGATATCGACTCAAAAAGTAAAGGCGAAGCTGAAAGAAGTCACGTAGCGCGAATGAAGCGCTCTTAGTTAACTTCAGGGAAAGCGACCATTCTAGTGATTCTTCTTCCTTTTACAGCAGGAGCACCTCAGTGAAAGAAAATAACCTAGAAGTGAAGGAAGTAAAGTCGGAGCGAAGTGACTCTGCCTCGCTTAGCGCACCATTAATCGACAATAAAGATTATGTCGCTAGCTTGGTTGGTCGTACCAGCAACAGAGAGGTGGAAGATACGTTTGGCACTCTGACGATCGATGGATTATCGGGTCAGACAGCTCTCGAATGCGAAAAAACCGCCTGGTTGGGGGGGCAAAAACCTAGTGATATCGGTAGATCGATGATGGAAGAAATAAAGGTCCGTTTCAAAGAAAACTCGGTTGCTGTAGTTATGTCTGAGGCCGCGAGACTGGCCAACTACAACTTCCCATTATTTGCCGATGAAAGGGAAAAGCAAGCAATTAAGGTTGTAGTGCGCGATCTCTTCAATAAAGAGCTGGGTGACAAGAAGGTTACAACAGTGGGCCCATACGGTCCGGCTTCAGGATATATGCACGCAAGAATTGAAGAAAAAGGAAATTTAGAAGTAAATCTCTACGCTCAGCCCGGCGGCAAAGGAGGACTCGTTAAGCCTCAGAATTCTCAATTCTACAGATAGTGACGAATGGATTCTCAGATATCTACAACCGCCGGTTCTAAATTTACTTGGATGTTTTTTCTAAAAAACTGGAGTACCTATGACAAATCTCAGCAATGAAATTTCAGATTCGCCAGTTGCGAAGAAGTCTGTCGAAAACCCTTTTGACACTTCTAACATTTTTTCTACCGGGAACCAAAGTTTTAGGCGCCAAGGTTTAGAGTCCGAAGGAGATAAGAAAGTTCTAGAACTCTTCCCGCCTGCTAACGAAGTCTTCGCCTGTGGTGGCTCCAATTACGATGGAAAACTTACATCTAAAAGAGAAGGTGATCCATCCGTTAGTGGATTTTCAAGAGAGGAGCTGGAGGCTAGAGGTAAAACCCTTATAGAAAGCTTTAAGCGCTCAGACGATCCTGACAGTGCCGTTTCTGAAAAGTTAGTTGGCCTGCTAAAGCAACTCTTCCCTGGCAAAGATAAAATAGTAATTGCTCCTGAAGTTGGCTCGCCGGAATTAACAATAAACTTCGCCGCAAAACAGGGTGCCCAAGATCTGTTCAAGAGTCGATCCGATGGTGGTGGGAGATTGCTCGTAACTTTGCCAAATGATAAACAAGCATTAATTCCAATGTTTGACCTGTACAGAGCATTGAAGTACGGAGTCAAACCGCAAACGACTTTGAGAGGGTGCGGTCTTGAAACTTTATCGTGACGTCAAAAGTAAAACGCATCCTGGGTATGGGTCCGAGTAGTTTGCCGACTATGGTGAAGGCACTTTGCTAGGACATTCACGCCATTACCAATAGTCATGAGACTGTTATTTTCCTAATGCAAAATAGTTGTTGTGTTCCGCGTCGGTCAAGTAAGAAGTGAGCACAATTCCTTTGGAGACTACTTCGTCGATGGACGTGTTTGACACTTACTATAGTTCTGCGCTTTCGGAATCCAAGGTTGCAATTTCAGTAGGTGATTACGAGACTGGAAGGCGAAAAGCATCTGCAGCAATATCGGCAATGCCGACTTTCGATGCTTATATCGAGCGAGCGGAGTGCTTCATTCAGCTAAACAATTTTCTGGCTGCAAGAATCGATCTTGATATTTGCCTTCAGATAATGAAAAAGAGGGGTCGTCATTCTAAAGACTCTGCTCAAAGATTGAAATTCGAAGAGCTTGTAAAGGCATGCACTCGGCCAGCAGGCAAGACCGGCACAAGTTTTACTCAGGCGATGAGTGCTAGAGAAAGAATCGATCCGCTCTCACTCCTGCAGACCTTTGAACTTTCGCACCTCCGTGATACGTTGAGTTCGCTCACCCAAACTGCTGTGAGATTGAGCGTTGGTCAGCAAAATCCTAAACGTCCAGAGCAGTCGAAATTCGGAGGAATTCCCTTCGGTCTGCCTCAAGTTAGAATACCGAACGCAGAAAATTCACCCTTGCCGCTTTTGATGCAAATCAACTTGGGCGAATTGCAAAAGGTTTTTTCGGGATTTCCTGTGCAGGGATTTTTGTACTTCTTCTTTGATCCCAGACATTGTCTCGGGCGCACTAGTTTTATTGAAGATAAAAAATCTTGGCGAGTAGTGTTTTACAGGGGCAATAATTTTGAGAGCAAAACAGAGACAGAGCCCAATATCAGTATTTGGAAAGAGAAATCTATTGATCTCGATTTTAATGTGAGCCTTCCTGCAGTACTCTCTCCCTTCATCCAAAGCCTTGCTCATACCTCTATGACTCAGAGAGATCTGGAGTCGTACAAACTAATGCTGGCATTTTACAACGGTGACTTCGATCACCGGCTGTTCGGCTATCCAGCGCTTGTGATGCAGGATAATCAAGCCTTGAATGCCGAACTTCTCGCAAATGAAATTGACCTTTCCGAAATCGATTTTCTGAGTCAATCAGTCTTAAATAAATGCACACTCAAGTCAACTGATTGGCGACTGCTAGCTCAAATTGATTGTTGCCCACAAGCCGAGATGTGGTGGGGAAGCAATGGAAAACTATTTTTTTGGATACGGCAGCGAGATTTACAACAGTTGAATTTCGATAATGTCATGTTGCAGTGGCAATCTCTTTTAGCTCCCGGTGATTTACGATTGCCTGAGGAAGATCATCAATTGAAATCAGAATCACGATTTGGACTTGATTCGGATTTCGAGACTCACAAATCCGTTGAGGATGCTTTGTGGGACACTGCAATTTTTCGTCCGTACCAGCAACAATTTTCACCTTAGAATTCATCAGACACTGTGAATTTTCGGCGCGTAAATGTCCGCGCATGCGTGAGTTCGTGTGTGCATGTCTGCGTGATTCCGCTCTCAAGCGCGCGAATCACACTTTCTATATTTGACGACGATGGCGGTCTTAGCGCTAACTTGATGGCGCCAAGCTAGATCCTTCCGTAATGAGAATTGGAGCAAATTTCATTTGACTCATCTATCTTCAATTAGAGAATAATCAAATCATAAACAACTTGAGTTGACTCATCAAAATTCACATACGGGTGCTCCGAAAAAGCTATCGATAGAAAGATTCTGAGTGTTTGTAGCGGTTTAGTGATCGCGAGTAGACTCAGAACTTTTCTTCAGCTGCGTTTCAGAAAAGCCAATCGGAAAACAAGCACAGAGAAAAGGCCTCTGACCATGTCCACGAAGTTTTTTATTGGCTCGGTGAGAACGTCTTTCGTTTCTTCGCCGATGTTTGCTGTTTCACTCTGCTTGCACAAATGCTCGCCATGATTGGAGAGTGTTAGCGATAGCGAAGCGATGTCGTCAATTGTTCCAACTTTATGACGAAACGCGCGGGAAATACGAAATCTAGGCCTTTGCGAAAGTTGACCGAAGTTCAAATTATTTACCAGTGAAAACCTATGACTGAACAAACTGAAAAGATGAAGATGCTCTCTGGCCTGCCGTACAATCCCAACGACAGTGAGTTGCAGGCTGAGAGAGCGAGAGCATGGAGACTTCTCTACGCTTTTGGGCAAACATTCGCACCCAAGCAGAATTGGCAAATGATGGTAGAAAAAATCGCAGACATTTTAGGATTTCGTCGTCGGACACAGACCGAAATTCTCAAGGAGCTTTTGGGTTCGATGGGTGAGGGTGTTTCTATTGCGCCTGGTTTTTGCTGCGACTACGGATATCTGATCCATATTGGTGCCGGCTCTTTTTTGAATCACGGAACAATTATTTTGGACTGTGGGGAAGTGAGGCTTGGAAAGAATGTTTTCTTTGGCCCTGGTGTGCATATTTATGCTGTGAATCATCCTCTTGACCCGGCCGCTCGAAGCGATCCATCGGGAGGCGTATTTGGACGTCCGGTCACTATCGGAGACAATGTTTGGGTAGGAGGTGGTGCCAAAATTATGCCGGGCGTGACCGTAGGCGCAAATGCTGTAATCGGTGCAAATAGTGTCGTGACAAAAGATGTGGCTGCCGACAGCATTGTAATTGGCGCGCCAGCTCGCTTCTTGAGAGCTATTCCCTCAAAAGCAGCATAGAATGTTGATCGAAACTTTCCGGAAGTTTCGTTATACTTCTGCTCATTTGCTTGAGTGAATTGGCGGGTGTGGAAGATGCAAACCAAACTGCAGATCGTTAACGCGTGTGGAGCAAGTCTCTCAGCGGTTCTACACCAGCCGATTGCACAAGCAAGTGTCCCACTAGTTATTGTTCTGCATGGATTCACTGGTTTCAAGGAAGAGGAGAGCATGGTCTCCTTCTCGAATGCACTTGAAGATTCCGGTATTGCGTCAATTCGCTTCGATACTTATGGCTTTGGTGATAGTGACGGAACGCCCGAAGAACACTTCCGCGTATCACATTACCTTCAGGATATTTTGTGCGTCTATGAGCACGTCTGTCGACTTGATTTCGTTGATAGTGAGTCGATTGGAATATGTGGGCACAGCTTGGGTGGCTGTCTGTCACTAATTTTTGCTTCTCTTGTAAGCAATATAAGAGCGACGTGTGCGGTGCAACCTTGCACAAAACTAACTCGTCCCGGTAGTTCGCTCGATTTAGAAGACTGGAGACGCAGAGGTTTTTTTGAGCGCGTCTGCGATCCTCCTCTCAACAAATACGTTCGCTTGCCCGCTGAATTTGCAGAAGATGCAGATAAATTCGACGCTCTGGATTACGTCTCAAAAATCAAATCTCCGATTCACATTATCTACGGTGAGTCTGATGTCGATGTTTTGCCGTCAGACACACGCAGACTCTTTGACGCAGCTGATTGCCCTAAAACTATCATTGGCCTTGAGGGCGTTGAGCACGGATTTAAGAGAAACCCTGACCACCTCAGGGAAGTCACTGCAAGCCTGCGAAAATTTTTCGAGTATCAACTTTCATCTGCTGAGAGATCTCGCTAACTTTAGTTGACAATTTTCTGGAGTTCGCGCGCGATCGCTAGCAAGCGTATTTCCTCCCTGAGTGCGCTTCCCTTCTCTCCTGAGCTTCTCTGGAAGCGCCAGGGCAGTCACTACGTGCCGCTCTCGTTGATGTTAAGCGTTGGAGATACAGTCGTGGCAAACGTACACAGCCAGGGGGTAGTTTTCAGGTATTCATTCGCAATCCGCAAATCACCCAGGTCGAAACCCACAACCGCCAGATAGTCAAACTTCAACCCATATTCTTGTATTCGCTCTGGCGAATAGTTTGGTTGTGTCTGTGAGTAGGTGGTTTTTGCAGCGGCACTAGCGTCTGTATTTCAGTCCCAAAAACGTAAAAAGAACCAAACAGCACTATGCAGAATTCCAAATTTGTCGGTCAACGCTTCGCTCTCATCGGTGGTTGCACTCTCGCCGCTCTATCAGCTTGGGGGCTCAACGTAGACTTCCAATCCCAGAAAACGACCCACCGCTCTACCTCTCCTCTCATGGAAGTTGCATCGTTGAATCGTTCTTCGGCGCAGACTCTTCGCAATCCCATTCTAGGATTCGGTTCAGCTGCAAATGCCACGGAAATTCCGCAAGAGCATCCTCAACAACCCAAGCCAAAACCCAACACACCGCCTGCTCAGCCGACCACTCCTACCGTTGTTGCGCCTGTAGGTATCGCTGCCCCAACCGGTATCGCTGCGCCAACAGGTATCGCTGCCCCAACCGGTATCGCTGCGCCAACAGGAATTGCTGCGCCAACAAGTATCGCTGCCCCAACCGGTATCGCTGCTCCAGTTACTAATACGACAGTATCCCCAGTGACCAGCCAGGAACAGCAGCAAATTCTTCAAGGTCAGCAACAGATTACCGGCTCGCAAGGTATCACTGGGACCAATAACAGTCCTATCAATACCTCTGCCACCGTGGAGGGCAGCACGACCAATCTATGGTACATCCAGCCTGCTACCGCTTACGCTACCCCGAACACTCCCGGTCGTCTCAGCTATCAAGGCATCGCAGTGCGAGTAGATTGCACGAGCAAGTCTAATTCTGTTTCTGTTTCTCTCTATTTCGCAGCAGCAGCCTTTGCCGACACCTCCGACCAACCTGGTGCTATTTGCAGCAGCTGGGTCAGTTTCGCTCAACGCATGGATCTCCGTGCCGTAGTATCCGGTGAAGCTAGTAATCTTCCTCGCCCTTGGGCTAATGAATATCACCGTACCCTAGCCAATCAGGCACTGACTGAACTTGGCATTGCTGTCCCTGTGCTTCCTGTATTGCCTGAGTTATCCGGAGCTTCTGGTGTTCGCATTCAATACAATCAGAATCGCACCATTCTTCCTGTCGTCCCTCAGGGCGGTGGAAGTGATGGTCAGCCTGTTCGCACCCTCTACTAGGGTCTGAGTTTGTCCACAGGTCATTAGTCATCTGATTAATTGACACAGTTCCGAGGCGGTAGCACCGAGCTGCCGCCATTTTTCAAACTCATTCATTAATGGAAAAGGCAACAGATTAAGAATGCAAAACAACAAGAATCTCAAACCACTCAGATGGTTCGCTAAGTTCCTCATAGGAACAGCTGCAGCTGCTTCAGCTTCTGTGCTGTTGATGTCTGCCAAACCGGCTGCCGCTGAAGAAGTTCAACCTACACTCTCGCCTGCAAATACTGCTCAGACGACCCAACCTCTTGCCACACCCGGCAATGTTATTAACTTGCCTGCTAACACCTTTGTTATTCAGACAAGTGAAGGTACTGTTACTTGCCCAGCAAAAACTGGTGGATTCGGCTTCAGTTTGCTCGTTGTTGGATTTAACACCAACCGGGTCAG
>JACMKL010000735.1 GCA_014380105.1 Candidatus Melainabacteria bacterium | reverse complement strand
TCGAATGCCCCCGCACCACATTTGACAGCCGCCGACAAACAACACGTCGATATCAGAACGATCTTCATAAATTTGCTTGTACAGATACTGGTAATCGCCAGCTTCAGATGTGACACCGCTGTAAAGATGGCGCGCGGTCAAGCGCCCGCTGAGCTGGGTCAGTGCCGGAAGTGACAGGAGGAGGATAGTAAAAGCGATAAAAGACAAGACAGAAAGATTGCTTGAGAAAGCTTCTTTTACAGGAGTCTTGTCAGCGTTCACGCCGCACCAACTTTCTTGACGATCAAATCGGCAAGCTCCCCAACATTTCTTGTCGATTCAACTTCACCAAGCCCAAACCGAATTCCAAAGCTCTTTTCAACAGAGACAATTAGTGTGATGTGAGAGAGCGAATCCCATTCCTCGACATCATTGGCTGATAATTCTTCAGTAACAATCACCGTCTCAACAAAAGTTGAGTCGAAAACATCCTGCAGTTTGGCGAGCACTTCAGCTTTTGTCATTGCTTCCTCTAATTACTGAGATTTTTGTGGAAAATGGTTCGAACTTTGATGTTATCAATTCATATTCGGTCTGGTCAGTTTCTGATGAGGTTACCGCAAAACCCATATTGGTGTAAAAGTCTTTCACCATTTGATTTTTTGAAGTAGGAATATACACGCCTTTGACTTTCCTACAATTAAGTTGGGCTGCGCGTGTCATTAGTTCGTTCAGCACAACGTGTTCCATTTGACGCTTCAACACTCGGCAGCTCATTAACCAGGTGTCTATTTCGAGAATTTCTTCGACTACCTTTGCAATCACTATTGAAATAATTCCGAGGTCACCAAATCGATCAGTCAGCCTAAACGATAAAGCGACCTGATCAGAGCCAATCAATTCTGTCACTTCCGACTCTGTACGTCTGTGCGTCGTTAAATTGAATTGATTGCTTTTGTTGATTAGCTGAGCCAGTCGTGGCACATCGATGGGGTGGAAATCGTTGGCATAGGCAACCATTTGCAGTGATTCTAGATAAGTATTTATATCCGTGCTGGATGTAAGCAAACCCATTCGCTTTTCGTCATTCTTATATTGCTGCGAACGGACCAAATCTTCTTCTGTGATGTTGCGAGGTTCGAAAAATCTTGAATCTTTTAGTAGACGTATAAAAAAGCTCGGATCAGCGCCGAGACATATTCCGCTTACGGCCGGCGCAAATTGTCTGACCATCTCGATTTCAGCAGGATTATCATCAACGAATACAAAGCTATCCATGGAAAGATTCAACTCAGCAGCAATTTGCGCCATGTTGTCGGCTTTGGGATTCCAATTAGCCTGAAAGGAAACAAAGTCGTCTCGACGGAGATGCATTTCTGGATGCTTTTCAAAAGGCGCAAGCGCATTTTCTAACTCGTTTTTGCTGCATACGGCGAGTAAGATACCTCGCTCCTGTAGATTTTTGATGATGCGTTGAAATTCTTTAAAACATTCTCCACGGGGTGACGAGCTGCCGATTTCAATTCCATTTAGACCGTCATCACCAATAATCCCGCCCCATAATGTTTCGTCTAAATCTATAACCAGAACCTTCTTCGCAGGCGCTTTTGCGGCCTGAATTGTATGCATGATTTCATTTGCAGCATGCACAGCAAAATCGGTGGAAAACGGTTGTTTTGTTTCAAACCAGCCACGATCGTCGCGCGCTCGTAAGCCACCGGTGCGAGCAGCTAAAAATTCGAGATCGCAGATGCTGACATAATTTGGTGCCTGCAGCCCGATTTGCATGTTTAACGATTTTAGCGAATTCCATTCTGATGCAAGTGTGCGAGTTCTTATTGAGCCTGGGTCATGGTAGCAAGGCAAAATAAAATTACAGAGAATAACTTCGGCACCACAGCCGGTGTTGATTCGATTGCATAAATCCAATATGTCTTTGCAATTTCTCGAAATTTCTTCTTCTACTAAACTTTGCGGATCGGTAAGTTTGCCTGAATATCTGTATCGCCACACAGGCGGAATGAGTAATACGAAGTCCGGATTGAAAGAATATAATCCGCTGGAATGATCCATTACTTCCCAAATATAGTTGTCGTAGTCACCCATCCATAGTTCACAGTCGTATCCATTTACGAACAGAAAATGTAATATCAAATCGCTAAGTGGGTGAAAAGTACAACCTCCGATTACTGCTAATTTTATTTTTGTGCGTGCTTCTTGCGCGGGCAAGAAGCCTTTAGAAAGTGCTTTTCGTCTGAAAGTTGAAAGCACACTTACTTCACTAAAGTCACTCGTCTGGCGAGTCCGCTCGGCTAAATTCTGCCAAAAGACCGGATCTTTGCTCAAGATTTGGCTTTTCAAAATAGTATTGTCTATTAATTCGGTAGAAGCCATGGCAGTTAACCGACCTCCTGTCGTGGAGATTGATTTTGCTTCAGCCGCGCAAAACGCTCACGAGTAAACGCCAGCTCTTCTTTTGTATTTATGCCAATAGCTTCTGTTGGGTCATTGACAGTCGAAACCCGAACTTTCCACCCGCAATTGAGAGAGAGAAATGGTAAGAATGGCAGAAAATTCAATTCCTTTGTTTGCGCCCCGACAATACTTTCCTTCTCGAATAGATGCCAACAATCTAGAAGTCCTGGCACCGAGAGTATAAAAAGTCCGACATCACTATTGCCAATCGGGTCCATCTGGTCTCCTTCTCGGCTTTGTCTAACGCCTTTTAGAATTCCGTCAGATCCGTCATATTGAACATAGGGAGATTTGCATTCCACCAGTGGTAATACCACCGTTTTACTTTCATTGCTCAGCGCTGCTGCTTTCTCAAGCGTTAAGGAAGACAAATTTACCTGGTCTCCCCAGACTATCAGGATAGAGTCATAGGCAGCCCAGAAGCGCTCCGCTCCAAAAATCGCATCGCCCATACCGAGCGGTTCTAGCTGTTCACTGACAGTAATTTTGTCTCTTTCAGAGTCTGATTGGAGTTTGCCAGAGAAGTCTGCCATTGCAGACGGCGCCAGGACAATATGTATACGCTCGACGATCGGACTTAAGTTGTCGCGCAGAACATCCCACACAGTTTTGTCTTGATCGACCGGCACTAAAATTTTGGGCACGTCCAATCCGAGTCGACTGCCCCGACCTGCTGCCGGTATTACTGCACAAATTCTAGTCATTTTTGTTTTGCAACCATGCGCTATGAAGATCTTTGAGGGTGCCTACAAATTCAGGGAAAGGAGACATCTCCGAATCGTTTACTGCCATGACGCTTAGCCCAGCTGCTTGTGCGGCTTGCACCCCGAGTAGCGAATCTTCGATAACCAGGGCATCGGATGGATTGATTTTATATTCAGATAGACATTTCAAATAAAGATCTGGTGCAGGCTTTGTTCTTTCAATTTCATCGCCCGTCACTAAACCTTCAAAGTATTGAATCATGCCAAGCTTTGTTAAAGATGACTCTGCAGAACGCCTGCTCGCTCCCGTGACCAGGCATATACGGCGTCCAGTCGCTTTAAGATCACTTAGGAATTCCAGTGCTGACGGAAAAGCGACAACTTCGCCATTTTCAATCATCTCTCTGTAGAGACTTTGTTTCTTTTTTGTCAGTCTAGTGACAATGTCAATTTGTTCGATCCCTAGAGCTATGAATGTTTCTTTAGTGCTTTTGCCTTTGTAGAGAACATAATCGAAAGACTCTGCCAGCTCCGGATGCGCTT
>JACMKL010000734.1 GCA_014380105.1 Candidatus Melainabacteria bacterium | reverse complement strand
TTCAGTTTTAGAGTGGCTAAAATCGCGAACTAACAGTGATGAAGCCATTAATGCTGCAATCGAGAAGTTTATTGATTTCGAAACTGACGCTGGTGCAGGGCTGCTTGGTGCTGATGTCTACAAAGAAGTCGATGGTGAGCTGAGCTAACGCATAGCCTCCTGCAAAAGTCGAAACTGCTAATCGCTCTCTCAAAATAATCTCCGAAGGCTGGGATCGAACCAACATCGCGACGTTCAAGGCGTCGTGTCCTACCGTTAGACGACTTCGGAATACTTGCCCGCGAGTGGATTCGAACCACCAACCTCCTGCTTCTAAGACAGGCGTCTCTGCCAGTTGGACTACCCGGGCAAATGGTGGGAGTGGCTGGAATTGCACCAGCGATACCTTGCGGCGGCTGCGTTACAGGCAGGTGGTTTAGCTGCTCACCCACACTCCCAAATATGGTCTGGGCGGAACGTGCTGCCCGTTCGGCCTCCGGCTTCCAAAACCGGCGCTCTTCTGTTGAGCTACGCCCAGTTAAGAGGGGAAGGATGGGACTTGCACCCATGTCTTTGGTCTCACAAACCAAGGTCCTGGCTCCTAGACGACCTTTCCCAAATCGGTGCTGAAGGGATTCGAACCCTCGACTTCTGCGCTGACAACGCAACACTCTAGCCACTGAGTTACAGCACCGTAGGTGGTGACAGAGACTGGGTGTGACAACAGCAGCTGAAGCCGATGCAGCAACACAGCATGAGGCACCCGATGAGTTAGATATCGACAAAACAAACGCGGCTGTTTCGCTGATTATGCAACTGAAAACGAAAACAATAAGCGCGAAAAAACGCCTAAATATAATACCTGTCGAGAATATGTTGGTGACCATGATCGTTTTTCCGCCCAAAGTTTAAGTCCAGCACAAGATGCAGCCCCTGCGGCTGATGGCTATCGAGTTGCTGGAGTAAATAACGGAACACGTTGATCACCAAAATTGAGACAGCGCTGCTGCCCACAACTTCAGTCTAAACAACGAAGTGCATTTTTGTCAACGGTGAATTTCACAAAGCAAGGCAGCGAAACCCGCCTAACAACTTGCTCAAGAAGTCTCTATATAACTATGGAGTTTTCTTTCGCGCTTTCAATTTCTCTTTGAAGTTTCCAAAATAGTCATAGACGACAGGGACTAAGAAAAGACTGAGAACAGTCGAAATAATCATGCCACCACAGACGGCAGTACCAAGTGAATGACGGCTGGCGGCGCCAGCGCCGTGGGCAAACACAAGCGGCATAATGCCCATAATAAATGCCAGAGAGGTCATCAAAATTGGACGCAAGCGAATCGTAGCTGCCTTCACAACAGCTTCTCTAACAGCCAGGCCTTGCTCATGCAGTTGATTAGCATATTCCACAATCAAAATGGCATTTTTACTCGCCAATCCAATCAGCATCACCAATCCAATCTGACAGAAAACATCATTTTCCAATCCGCGTGCAGATTGAGCGGCAAGGGCACCGAGCATCGCCAGGGGGACTGAAAGTAGAATGATAAATGGGTCAAGAAAACTTTCGTATTGGGCGGCGAGAACGAGAAATACAAATACAAATCCTAATCCGAAAAGCAGGAGCGATTTGCTACTCGATTCCATCTGTTCCAGAGCCAACCCTGTCCACTCATAACTCATGCCAGGCGGCAAATTTTCTTTGGCAAGTTGCTGCATTTTTTCCATTGCTTGCCCAGAGCTGACACCAGGGGCGGCACTACCATTAATTTCCGTGGAGCGGAACAAATTGTAGTGCGCAATAGACTGAGGAGTGGTTGTACTGGTCACTGTGACAAGATTCGCCAGACTGACCATTTTCCCGCTGGATGAGCGGACATAGAATTGCTGAATATCTTTTGGATTTGAGCGAAACTGTTGGTCCGCCTGCACATAAACTCGATAGATTCGACTTCCCATATCGAAGTCATTGACATATTCGGATCCCAAAAATATCTGTAGCGTTCTGAAAACGTCATTGAGTTCAACACCAACTGATTTCGCTTTATCTCGGAAGACTGTCACGACAAGCTGTGGAGAGTTAGCTTTGAAGCTGGAGAAAACCCCTCTCAGCTCAGGGCTCTGGTTGCCTTTAGCGCACATTGTCTTGGTCGCTTCCGCAATCATGGCGGTATCACCACCGAGCAAATCTTGTAGCTCAAATTGAAAGCCACCAAAATTCCCTAGTCCCTCGATAACAGGTGGATTGAATGGGATGACATTAGCTTCAGTGATACCGGAAAGCGGTCCACGAATTCGCTCAATGATTTCATCAAGCGACTGCCCATGTTTTCTTTCATTCCAGGGCTTCAAGCTGGCGAAAAGTAGTCCGTTGTTTGGAGAATTGCCAGCAAAACTGAAGCCGGCAATTCCAAAATTGGATTCGATGGCGGCTTCTTTGGACATGACTTCGTCAACGCGCTTCAACACGTTAGTTGTGTAGTTTAGAGATGCGCCCTCGGGCGACTCAATGATAACAATGAAATAGCCCTGGTCTTCGTTAGGTACAAAACCTTTTGGAACAGTCGTGAAGAGCCAATAAGTCAGTCCCATACATATCAGGAAACCAACAATTATCAGCGGCTTGACCTTAAGAGCCAGGCGCAAAGCCCACTCGAATGCGTTCTTTAACCAATCCAGAAAAGCATTGATAGGAGCGAATAATATGCTCTTCTTATCGCTTTGTGGTCCAAGCCATGCAGCAGATAGAGCTGGCGTCAAAGTAAGCGCCACAAATGTCGAGATAGATACCGAAAACGCGATCGTCAATGCAAACTGCCGATAGAGCTGACCAGTAGTGCCGGGAAAGAAGGCAACGGGAACGAACACTGCGCACAGTACAAGCGAGATTGCAATTACGGCACCAGTTATCTCTTTCATTGACTCAAGAGCCGCATCCACACCACTGAGTGATTTCTCTTTGATCAGGCGGCTGATATTTTCGATTACAACAATTGCATCGTCTACAACCAGACCGGTGGCGAGTGTGATACCAAAGAGAGTGAGCGTATTTATAGAAAATCCTAGCGCACTCATGAATGCAAACGTGCCAACCAGTGACACTGGGATAGTGATCGAAGGAATAAATGTACTGCGCCAATCTTGCAAAAATAAAAATGTCACAAGGACTACAAGACCAATCGCTTGAGCGAGCGTAATCAAAACTTCGCGAATTGATTCACGAACAGCCAGAGTGGTATCAAATGCATAATCGTATTCGAGACCAGGAGGAAAACGTTTGGAGAGGCGCTGCATTTCATTGCGGATACCTTGCGACACGTCCAAAGCGTTTGCAGATGGAGTCTGGAAAATACCGATACCGACTGCCTCACGTCCACGATATCGGACCACTGATTGATAGTTTTCAGCACCCAATTCCGCGCGTCCGACATCTTTCAAGCGCGTCATCGAGCCATCCGGCGCCGCGCGAATAATCATGTTCTCGAATTCTTTTGCGGTCTTCATCCGCCCAACAGCACGCACACTCATCTGATAGAGCTGTCCGTCAGGAGCAGGCGGCTGTCCTATTTGTCCAGCTGCCACCTGGACATTCTGTTCGCCGACGGCTTTGACCACATCGAGTGCTGTCAGATTACGATTGGCAAGGCGCTGCGGGTCGAGCCACACACGCATGGAGTATTTGCGCTCGCCGAAGATTTGCGCGTCACCAACGCCTTTGACACGCTTCAGGGCGTCTTT
>JACMKL010000733.1 GCA_014380105.1 Candidatus Melainabacteria bacterium | reverse complement strand
GATGCGAAGTACAAGAAAGATACACGGATGCGTGTATTGGCTCCGATATTCGAGGAATTCGGAGTAGACATGGTGTTCAGCGGTCACGGACATTTTTATGAGAGACATCGACCGCTTCAGTTTCGCTTAGCCAAGGGGCGAGCCGGTCAGAAGCTTCGTCCGGAAGGGGAGACAATCCTTGACCAGACCTACGATGGGAAAAAACAAAATCGTCCGGTCGGAGTGATTTACTTGGTAACGGGCGCAGGTGGAACTCTCACCACTCCAAGGATGCGACCATCAGTGAAGGGTATGTCTGAGTCGACAGCGAAAATTGTTGATGACAGGCAAACTTTCACTCTGCTCGATATCGCTGGTAGGCTTTTAACTGTCCGACAACTCGATGTTGACGGAAGGGAAGTTGACCGCTTTATCATTGACAAGCGTTGAATTTTCACGGTGCACGTTGCGGCGAATTTTTCCGCAACGTGCATCTGTGAATTTGCGTTTTGCCCCCAGCTTTACTAGCCTATTTAGTATATCTGGACCGAAAAAGAAAAAAGTGAGTGGGCGAAAACCATTTCTGATTTTTCGCCCACTCAATGTTATGTGTTCAAGTGCCAGTAATCTAATACCGGAGGCTTAGCCGACGACCAGGTTGGCAGCGACCTGCACGATCGACGTGGTGACCGAAAGGGCGATGGCAGCCACGATTGCTGAGCCGAAGCCGGCGACCTTGACAGTGCCCTTCATCACCTTGCCAGTGATCATGAGAGCGAGTGCGGTCGCCACGATTTCCAGCACGGTGATGATCACAATCAAGCCGAGGCTGAGCGACAGCGCGACGCCGGGAGAACCCGCGGCAGCAGCAATACCGGTGCCGAGGGCGGTCAGGAAGGTCGCCCCGAAGATGAGCGCGATTGCGAACGGCACCATGATGGCGCTGAACAGCAGTATCGCGACGACCTGCATGAGGAGGGCGTTTTTGCGTTCCGCGACGAAAGCGACGCGGCCGGAAGTGAGCCAGGGTGTGACCAGGCGCAAGGTGAGCAGGGAGACGACGAGGGTGAGGATGACTTCGATCATGTGAGTACCTTTCAGGTTGGTGTCCAGGCGGAATGCCGGACGATTGAGAAAGCGCACCATTAGCGGTGTCGCCATTTAGCCTTCTTCGTGCATCACTCCTTCTTCGCCTTCGTCCTCGTCGTCACCTTCCAGGGCGTCAGCGAGGTAATCATCAGCCTCCTGAGAGATGACGAATTCGGCAAATTCCATCAAGTCGCGACGCTCTTCTGCCGACAGCGATGCGATCGGATGAAGGATGGTCATGGCGTCACGACGCCGGGTCGGCTGGAGGATGCCGTAGTTGGCGAGCAGGAGCGTGTCAAAACGGGCCATTTGGGGATTCCCTTCAATTTTGTGAGACGTGTTTTGAAGACGAAACCGCGCGGTCAGGCGCGATTCCAACACCGTAGGCGTCAAGCAAACTGCGTAGAGTCGGCGTGATTAGCCTTGAGGCGGATGCTGGCGGGCGAGCAGGTCGATTGCTTCTTCGACCTTTTCGCCTGCGGCAAGCGCAATTTTCAGCGCAACAAGTTCCGCCGGACCATCAAGCTGGCCTGTCGGCAGGGAAATCCCTGTCGTTTCCGCCAGCTTGGAGAGTTCGGAGGATGGCTCGCTCACACCGTCGCGACGCGCGAAGGAGAGGATTTTGTTCTGCAGTAAAAGTGTCTTCAAGTTGTAAGTCCCCTTCGTTACTGATTGGTCATCGGCGCTTTGCCGTGGATTTTGCCATCGGCAATCGCTTTGGAAAGCACGGCGAAGCCATGCTTGTAGCCGTTGTCGTACATCTCCATGCAGCGCTTCACCGGCAGCGAAAACGACAGACCGCAGATGTCGTCAGCCCTGTGGTCAACCAGTACGTTCCGTACCGTGTCGACCTTCGTGGGCTGCGGCACCAGCGGCATAGACATCTCACGCCAGTGGTAATACAGGGACATGGGGTCGAGAAGTTCTTTCGGCCACTTGTTGGCAAAACCCAGCGCCGAAATAATCGCGACTTCCTTGCAGAACTCATCGGGGTTACGGTGATAAGCCGCGCCGTCGATGAGAAGCATGTCCCCGTGGTGAACCGGCAAAAAGACGCCGGGGAGAGAACCAGAGGCACTCAGTGCGCTGCCCAGGTTGTAGTCCTCGCCGGTGAAGACGACGGGATGATGCGTGCGAGCGTCACAAGCGACGATGCGCAAGCGTTGGTTGGGGGTGAGACCGAGCTTCTTCACAGATTCTTGCCAGGGCCTCTCCAGGCTCAGAAAACTCCGTCCGACCATGAAGCTTGCCCAATCCGGCATGACCACAGCGTTCGCGAGAAGTAGCGGGTTGCCGGATTTTTCGTGAGCCTCCAGAAAGAGTTTCAAGATTTGATCGGACGTCATGCCATTGGTGTAAAACGCGGCGATGATTGAGCCGACGCTGACACCAGTGACCATGCTGACTTCGATCTCGAGTTCTTCCACGGCTTTGAGAAGTCCAATGTGAAAGTAGCCCTTGACGCCACCGGCGCCCAGAACCAATTCGACCGTATTCATAGTGACCTCCATTCAGAGATTAAACGCCAACAAAAAACTGCCAGTCCCGAAGGTCTGCCAGAATCGTTAGCGTCAGTTGTGAAACCAGTTACGTCCGAGGATTCGGAAGCAACAGCAAAATTCCTCCTTCGCAAATCCAAATCAACACTTCTCCCTGACTGCTTGAATGCAATCGGTATCTCTCTGAAGTTAGAGGAGGAGTGTTTTTAAGGTGTTTAAAGGTCTTTTGATTTGGGGGAAACAGAGAGTTGTAACTAGTGGTACTAAAGTTCTGAGCCAATAGCCTATAAAGCTGTGTAAAGCCACCCTCTTTGCAACGCGTTACAATGCGCAGCCCTGCCGGATTCGGGCAGTCTCCACTGGCACCGGTGCCCGAGATCAAACAGACTCAGCGAAATTTGTGAATTGCCTCCGCAAGCTCGCTCCAAATTTTATTCAGAATCATTCAAAATTTGCGTTCTTGAACACTAGCTGGCATGCGCTAACTTTTTACTTGGTGCTTAGCTGATGAACAGCAACTGGATTTTTTCCGTTTTTTTCCAGGCAAGCTAAAACCAGATTTTCATTTTCAGCACGCGTGATTTCCAAGGACATTCCGCAAACTGCCGAAGTTAGTCCGGGAGGTGTTGGAGTTGGACGAATGGATGAAGCCGTTTCGGAATTTTCACGCAAAACCTTTTCGGCTGCAAGAACGTGATGAAGAGTTGGGAAGGTCAAAATGATGCGCATGAAAGATTTGGGTAAATTTGCTAGCTTACTCCTAAAAATACGTTTCTAAGAGTTAGGTTAGCGGGAAGTAAAAAATAGGGAAAGACTAAAGACCCACCCCCGGAGAGGCGTGCCGCCTAAATAT
>JACMKL010000007.1 GCA_014380105.1 Candidatus Melainabacteria bacterium | reverse complement strand
CCTTCATCTTCTCGATCGCCTGGCGATCCTGTTCGCGAGCCCAGCGCTCCTCTTCAGCTTTACCGCGACCACCCAGGGGGTTGTTGTTGTCGGACATGATGTCTTCCTTTTGGTTTGCATATTGCAGTTGATGGTGTTTCACAAAATCCTTCCAAGCACTCAAAACCGCCAACAACCAGAATCCGTCATGCACTCTCAAAGACCTTTTGAGTCTTGGAGAAAGAGAACCCGGCATAGACGAAGATATCTGGCTGTTTTTGGAGGAAAGAACTTTTAGGAGAAGAAAAAAGTGAACGTCTAATACTCTTACCTATAAGCCTCCTTTTTCTCTCTATTGCGCGGCAAACTTTTGCAAAGCTGCTGCTCGCAATCTAGCTTTACAGTTTCAAAACGAGCAGCGGGTATGGCTTAAGGCACCAACGCCCAGCGCTGCGCAATAGTTCGCGCAGATACAAAAGCACTTGAATACCAAACCTTTTATAGGGCTTTCAACATCACGATTGCCTGCCTCTTTTCATGCCAAGTTTCTGACGGATCTCGAAGTTACGCTGTCAAAGTCGAGACCCATCTAACCTTGGAGCGCTATTCATGGCCAACGGAAACAACGAAGCAGCAAACCTTACCAATACTGGTGACGCTTCAGTCGCGTCTCCAAATGTTGTTGAATCTTCGGCAACTTTGCTTGCTGACTGTAATTCGTACGGCAGTGATTCTGCCCGGGCTGTAGGCGGGCAGCAAGGTTGCGCTACTCCACGCGAATCCTTTCAAGGATGTTTCGGCAATGGCAATCAAGGCCGGGTGCCTGCAGATTGCTTGCCACCACTTCAATTAGGTGAAAGAGGCGATTTCGATTGCCAACCAAACAAAAATGAAAGCTGGAAGCAACACAATCGCGACAGTCAGCGCGAAAGGATCGAGAAGGTTAGAGATCACGATCGCTGGAATGATCAGCAAGATAGAAACAACGACAGAAATAACAACGATCGAAACAATAACGACAGAAACAACGACAGAAACGACCCAAACAATGATAGAAACCGCGATCGCAACAATGGACGGAACAACAACCGCGACAACAGATACACTTACAGCGACAAAAATGTGGTGATAAGCGCGAACCAGCGCAATGGCAAAGGTCTCGACATATTCATCGGAAAACCGCCGTGTGACGACAACAGGCGTGACTCTCGCAGAGACGCACCACGGGACTACGAAAGACAACTGCCACCAGTAATGCGTGGCGAAAGACCTTGTCCACCTGATCATAATTCGCGCCGCAATGAGCCTGAAGAGCGAATTCCCTGCAAGGACGAGCAGAGAGAAACATCAGAAAATTCGGCGGAAAATACTCGCAATAAAGATTGCGGACAAGTTCGTTCGGTAATTTTCCGTGGCGCAAACGGAAGGCAAGACACTGTCAGTGCCTACACCGCCGACAAAAATGAAAGTCTTCAACAAGTGATGAAACGTTTGCATCCCGCTCTTTCAGAAGAACAATTGCAAAAAGAAGTCAAAGGTCTTGTCGCATACAACAAGGGTTATGGCAATCAAATAGATGGACAACAAATCAGTGAAGGTCAGACAATTTATTTGACTAGCGTAAAATTCTTAGACGACAAAGGGCAGCTAGACCGCATCGAGAGCCCAAATGGAAGAGTGACTAATTTCGATTATGACAAAGGAAAATTGAAATCGTTTAGAGTAACTAATCCGAATGGACCAACCGAAGAAGGCAAACGCAATCCGAACGGTGGCTGGACTCTTAATAAAGACGGAGTCACTCTGCCTGCTCGCGATGTACATGTCAGCAAATCCGGCGACGTAGTTATCGATGTAGATGACTCAACCAGGCTTGTTCGTCTCACTCGCGGAGATGATGTTGCAACCAAATTTGATCAAAACAAGCAAGCGATAGAATCTTTAATAGTCCGAGACGGGCAACTAAACGCACTCTACAAGTACGATCGCCACGATGGCACCAACAAATTCACAGCGACCTACAGCGATCAACCACATAGAAATGTCTTCGTTGATACAGCTCAAGCGCATCTCGGAGAACGCATCAGCAGATTGCTCGGCTTGGAAACTGCTCCTCAACCTGGCAAACTTGCTAGCGCAGAAGGGCAAGTGAGAAGCGAAAATTTGTACCAATTCAATGACACAGAGCAAAACTCTGAAGGCGAACTAGCCGACAAATACAAAGCGCGCTATAAAAATATTCCTGCGCCTAAGATTCAGCCACCAAAGCAGCGGCAGGCAGGCTAAACCAGAAGGTGCTACCACCACCTACAGAGCTCACGACGCCAATTTCACCGCCGTGCTGTTCGACTATGGCTTTGCAAATTGCCAGACCCAAACCGCTTCCGCGATGATGTTGTGAGTCGTCGGCTCTGACTTGCTCAAACCTTTTAAAGACAGTCTGAACAGCTGATTCAGGAATTCCCCTTCCTTGATCAGTGATGCAGAGTTTTACAAGCTTCCCGCTTGATTCTGAATTCAAGACGACCTTTGAATGTTCTGGAGAAAACTTGATCGCGTTAGAGAGTAAGTTTATTACTACTTGCACAATTCGCTTCTGATCAGCGTTGACAGTCATTGTTTCAAGATGTGGGTTCCACGTTGTGCATTTACTTGTATCCGGTTTTTCGCCATTCCCAGCTGTTTCACCACCAATCTGCAGTGTTATGGAACGCGATTGGGCAAGGCTTAAAACACTATTTTTGGCGCTTTCGAAGATATCGGCAACCGATACATTTTCGAGTAAAAGTTCTAGTGAGCCAGATTCCAGTCTATCGATATCAATCAAACCGCTAACCAGAAACAGAGCATTGTTACCCTCCTCAACAACTGCCAAAGACTCACTCATTTGAGTTTGACCGGTGTTCAAGCATTCCTTCGTGATGACTTGGAACAATTCTGCCGCACAGCACCTCCTGGTACGTCTTCCATCCACAGTGTCGTGCTTTCATTACTAACTCTGATCCCAGAATTCACTGAACATCAACGAGCAGTCTTCTGCGTCTTCTCAAGCGACGGTGTCAACGGGCTACGCAACCATCTCAATCAACTCGAGCGACAAGCCAGCTTCGACCCAGACGAGATGTACCAGGCTCCCGGCGACGCCGAGCAGAACGTAGGCCAAGCCATGATCCTTGACGATGATGGGGCTGACGCCGATGAGGAGTTGGATGATGCAGATGGGTCGCCTGGTCTTTACT
>JACMKL010000732.1 GCA_014380105.1 Candidatus Melainabacteria bacterium | reverse complement strand
TGAGCGGTTGTCGACAAGAATCGAATCGATAGTCTCGCCTTCGATGTCGGCTAAATTAAAGCCAAAAACTTCCTCGAAAGTTTTGTTGGCAAGCACGATTTTGCCGTCCAGAGTTACCATCATCAATCCGATGGGTAGACTCTCTAGTATCTGTCGAACCCGCGCTTCCGCTTCTTTAATTACTTGCTCTGCTATTTTTCTTTCTGTGATGTCGTGTGCCACACAGAAAAATAAGTTGTCTGGCTCCGACCAATGAACAGACCAAACAATGTCGATTATTTCGCCATGCTTGCGCACCACGCGGCTTTCAAACGTATTGTTGGCATCGTCAGACTTGACCTTGTTTAAGGCTTCCATCGTTTTTTTTGCATCAACTTTCGGTACGATTGCCAGACAATGTTTGCCGACTAAAAATGCTGGATCATATCCCCACATTTTCAGCGCTGCCGGACTGACTTTCGTGAAATTTGCAGAATCATCGAGTGAAAAAATTACATCGGCAGCATTCTCTACAACGGCGCGTTCTTTGCGTGCGGCAGCATCGAGAGCGCCCGTCATATCTCTGAATCGGCTGTCCAGGTGCGACAGCTCATCGTTGCCCGAAAGCGGGGGATTTAGTCGTTGCCCTAGACCCAGGCGAATCGAATTGTCCATCATAATTGCCAGTCGATTAGTAAAACTCTTATTGAAGTAAAAGACGAGCACAATTGAAATTATGATGTTGAGAATTACACCAGTCAGAAGTAATTCGCGAACGCGTTGTCTCTGAGTCGCTTGAATCTTGGGTGAAGTTCTTTCAATAAGTCGCTCTTCAGACAGAATCGCTTCAAGCTCTGAAATTAGATCGCGCAAGATAAGCTTCATTGTCGGTAGTTCACCAGCAAGAGCCAGGTCACCACCGTGTTTAAACATACGCTTTACTTGCTTTAATTTCTCTGCTGAAGCTTCCGCCTTCTTTTGAAGACGCAACAAGTGCGCGAATTCTTTTGGATTATCGGCAAGTAGTGCTTGTAGTGGTGGCAGTTCGCGATCAAAACCCGCGCGCAAAGAATATGACTGCTCCAGCTTACTACCGCCGCCAATCAGTCCCTCACCAGCCACGCCGGCGATATAGCCAATAATAATTCTATGGATTTGATTGACATGGTGAATGATTTGACGCGCCCGACCTTCGCGCTCGCGTTCTTTCTCTGCCTGGTCTAAGAGGTGCCCCAGCATAGCCACAAAGGTTAGCTGGACGGTCAATGGCACCGCCACCAGAAAGAATACTTTTTGCGAGAGTTTTAGTCCGGGCTGCATGTTCCGTCGGCGCTTAAGCCGCATAACCTACCGCGTACCACCATGTTCTTCTATAGCTTAGCTCATGGGGGTGGTTTGGCGGGCAAAAACCTCCCAGCGGACGTTTTGGGGTGTTGTCACGTGCGTGTCACTTTCCCTTCGTATTCTTCCCACATCCCTCGAATTTCCCGGACCACTTTCGGACCGGCGCACCCAACTTACTAATCTATCTTCCAAGCGTTGTAGATCTAATGCACAACTGCAATAGATTCGCGCGCAACATCCCACCAGGAGGACGTTTCTATGTCTCAGGCTCCAATGTCTCGTGCAGAGAGTTACGAATCAAGCATTGCATCACCATCTGATGCCAGTGGCGCATGCATGCGTGATGAAATCTACGATCCTGCCAATCGCGATCAGCTCAAGCCAAGCCGCACCGAGAGTGGTGCCTCTAAGTGTGAGTCTGATGATGATTTCAATTCATATATGTCCGACAGTTTGAACACGAGCAATATTTACGATAGTCCATCGCAACGTCCGTTGAAGCCTTGGGAAAAAAGTCTAGATAAAGGACAAGATCGACTGAGCAAATCTTCAGACAGCCTTCAAGATGCTATCTCCAGCTTAGACGCCGGTGACAGCTCCAAAGCCGCACACCAAATTGAAAATGCACTGAAGAATAGTGGAAGATCGCTCAACAAATTTGAAGATGCTCGCAAAGAACAAATGGGCGGTGGCGTGCGTGGTGCATATGGTGAAGATGCACTTAAGGATGGCTCCCGTGAAATTAGTGGTGCTCGTACCGAAATGCAGTCTGCTCTCGACTTGCTCAAAGGCGGTAACACTGGAGAAGCTTACGAATCAATCCGCGAAGCATTAAAGGGATTGAAAAGTGGCGGAAAGGAAGTACAAGCTGGTGAAGATGTACTGAAAGGAAAGACCAATATCAATTCAACTTCTGGTCGTGAAACAGCTACAGATCGCGAATTCAATTCTGGACTGAAAAATTTCGACCGTTCCAATGATTCGCTTTCTAGCGCACTCAACTCACTCGACCACAATGACAGTGGTAGCGCGTTGCGCGACCTGGTCAGAAGCCAAAACACACTTACTAACGGACTGAACAATGTTAAAGACGGTCTAAAACTCAATTCCGATAAACAAGGAGATGAGTCTGGTATCAAAGCTGGTTTGGATGATGCGAGCGGTGCCAATGATCACGTTGGCAGAGCAATCGAACTTGTGAAAAGCGGCAACACTGCTGAAGCCAAAAGAGTGATCTCCGAAGCTATGGATTGCTTGGACAAAGGCGGCGAGAAAATAGGTGAAGGAGTTAATGACCTGGCTGATTCCAGAACACCAATTCATGCTTATGACGCGAACGCAAGGCTCGATAGCACGCGTTACCCTGAAGAACAAGTCGAAAGAACTTCAAGTCGCACGACTTATGACGGCGGCACGATTAGAGAAGGGCGCGACACAGACCTAAACCGCGACTCCATCGACAACAGCAGAAATCTTCCTTGGGACAGAATTCGCACCATGCCAGTCGATGTGATCGGACACTTGAATAATGGTGAATTCGTAATGACTGGAGTGTTTAATCGCAACGGTCAAACAGGAGGAAACGACAATTTAAATTCGCGTGGTTCAAACGTTTGGAATCCCTTTGAGTCACTCCCACAACCACCAAACCCATTCGATCTATTCGGTGGCGGGTCTAGCGACCGCGGCTCCAACGGCGGCGGAGGACCACTCGACCTTTTCGGCAACCTCCCACAACCACCAAACCCGTTTGATCTATTCGGTGGCGGAAATGACAGCCGTGGTGGAGGAAGTGGTGGACCATTAGATTTATTGCGCGGACTTCCACAACCACCAAACCCATTTGATTTATTTGGTGGCGGAAACGATCGTAAAGGTGGTGGCACCGGCAGCCCACTCGATTTGATCAGTAGCTTGCCCAAACCACCAAATCCACTAGAGTTGGTCAGCAATTTGCCGAAGCCCGCTGACGTGCTCGAAAATATCACCAGACCTGACAAACTCATCAAGAAAATCTTCGGAGGATTATTCGGCTAAATTGCCGAAGGGACATACACTGGCTTTCAGTGGGGAGGGTGCTTCGGCACCCTTCTTTTATTTTGGCTGCTTTTCCCAACGTTAAATGAGATCAAAAGTGCAAAATTTAAACTGTCGTCTTTAGGTTACAAATTGAAGTGTTAGAGGCTGACTGGTTCAGCCCGCAGATCGCGACTAACCCTCAATTAGCTTAATATTATTGCTCTAAAATTAGTCTGCGTTAATGGAGTCGCCGAGTGGCTTTGTTACCCTCACTATACTTAAATTACGGCCTGCAGTTTGTACACCCAAAATTGTTAAAAACCGATGTTCTTGGTCCAAGTGATGGTCCAAGGCATCTTTGTCTGTATTTGAAAAACTGACTTCACCGTCAATCCACAACATAAGAGGTTGTTCCGAGATGACCACGCCTAACGAACCTGAAATTCGCCACAGCATTCCAGTATCTAAAAAAGCTGGAGTATTGTTCGCGACATCAGTTTTCCTCCTTTCCGCCAACCTGGTACCTGCAGCTCAGGCTGGCGTTGGAGGCGATTACTTGGACTTCAAACGGGACAATCCGGATTTTAGTAACAAAGAACTTCGTCAAATGTTCCGCGAACAATTCAATATTGGCGAAAATATCCCGTCAATCTCTCAACCGATTGTCGACAATATTCAAAGTCAACCAGCGCCCGCAAACACGGACCTTCAAAATATCGTCGTAAATGATGTTAGTAAAAGTGAATTGAGAGCCGCTAAGCAAGCCTTGAATCTCGAGCTGAGATCTGTTCAACCAAATTTCAATAAGTCAGTCCAAGATGCTGGGTCAAATTTTGTTAGTGCCAACAACTTTGCTCTCGACCTCGGATCGACCGTAGAAAACATAACGCTTGGTAGCAATCTTTTCAAAGAGACTACATCAGTCACAATCAGTGTTGGTGGTGAAACTAAGACACTGGCGGCAGGTTCGAAAGTGACGGCTGCAGAGTACATTGCAGCGAAACAAGTTTTAGATGCTGGCGGTCAAAAGGTGACCATTAATGAGAGTGGTTCTGCCGTCGGTGGCTCTGTCGATTTGTCTGCTCTGACAGCTGGCAATCAAACTCTAAAAATGGATGACCTCCATATTTCTGAAGGCGTCACCGCATATGGTGATTTCGGAAAGGGCGGTGATGTAAGAGTAAGTGGCGACCTGGTCAATGCCGGTGGCATAGTCGCTTATTCATCATCCAAGGATGTTAGCGTCGCAAACTTGCGTGCAGACAACATCACTAACATCGCTGGTGCAAGTATCAGTTCAGGATTGAGTGCCGATCAAGGCGGCGTTGTCGACAACATCAGTCTCGGGCTGTATGCAAACAATAATTTGAATAACTACGGCTCAATAACTTCTGCTGGCGACCTCACACTTTCAGCCGGCGGCAATTTTAATAACAATGGAAGCGCAAGTGCACAGAGCAGCGTCAACGTTTTGGCGCCGAATGTGAATAACTCTGGAGTCATTAGTTCCGTTGCATCCAACATCAATATAGATAGTTCGATCGCCTCAACTCTCACCGTCAATAATGCAGGCGGGACACTCTCGGCGCTAAATGGCGCAATCAACTTACGCTCAGTTGAATTTAATGGTGCCTTCGACACTA
>JACMKL010000731.1 GCA_014380105.1 Candidatus Melainabacteria bacterium | reverse complement strand
ATATTTAGTGAGACGCTCAAAGTCTAAAGCGCCGCCTGCAGTCTGCGCCGTTATACCTGCGTCTTCTGTTGCCTGGTCTTTCTTTTGACCCGGCATTTTCAATCCGACCCAACCGGCTACTGCCAGAAGCAAGTAGGCGAAGTACACGATATAGGCTGGTCTGTAGAGATAGCGGTTCATGTAGCCGAATAGTCCCCAATAATCAAAGAAGATGTAGCGCCACCAACCGAGCTGGTTGAGCTGGGGCCACGGGTGAATAATTTGACCATCTTTGACGGGCAAGAATTTTGACCATGAGGTGTACATTGTCTTGGAGCCGAGGATATCGCCCGAAAACTCATGGTAATTGCGCACAAACCACCATCCGCAAGTTGATCCGAAAACGACCGCGGCGGCGGCGATTTTCTGAATGGCTTGGGCTAAAGTTTCGCCGCGCCCGAGTGTTGCTGCAATTACTCCCAGTCCAAGGGCGGGCACGATGGACAGTCCGGTGTGTTTGGACAGAGCCATCCAACCGAGGAGAAACCCTAAGAGCACGGCGGCTCTTATTGACAGACCACACTTGATTGCGCGAACTACTATTAATATAGATATGCTGGCGAGAGAAACTGTAGTTGAGTCAGTGTTTATATAACTCTGAGTAAAAACCAGTTGAGGGTGAAGCACCACCAGTAATGGCAGGGCAAATGCTTTGAACTTGCTGGTTGGAAACAATTCTTTGCCAATTAAATATGCTGCAACGACTGTCGGCACCCCAGCTATAACGCTTCCCAAACGCGAGAGCATGTGCATATTTGCTTCTGACGCAAAGTATGAAGTGAGCACATGGGGCAAATAGCCGAATTGTGGCAGTGAGCCATATTGCGCCGGAAGCCCTGCTGCGAGCACTTCTTCTCCAGTGGGAAGACGCAAGTGAGTAGTCAGAAAGTGACTGACCCAATAATGATTAGGCTCATCGGGAGCTTCAGATCCTGGAAGCGTTAGCATCCACGGCAAGCGCAGACCTAAATATGCCAGAATCAGTAGCACAATCTGCATTTATAGAAACTTTTTGGTGACGGCTTTCAGCGCCCGTTTTCTGCTTTCGTCAATCGTGCGAGTGTTTGTTCTGACGTCGTTGGCCGTTTTTCCTATCTGATCGGCATCGAATTGCGGACCTTTTGTTAGTTGTTGTAATTGCTTCAGGTCGTTTTGAATATTCGTGAAATTAGAATAAATAGCGGTTATTTCTGCTTTGAAAATATCTTTTGCACCTGTTGGAGCATCGCTTGGTGGGCTGAGTTGGGCAATTTCTTTTTTGACGATGTCTGTCAATTGCTCCAGTCTATTGACTTCGATATCCAACCATTTTTTTCGTGGTGGCAATAGTGGACCTTTGCGCAACGATGCCGTAAGTGTCGGATCGAATGGATCATTTGCTTGCGAGTTGCCCCATGGGTCCATGACGATTGCGTCGAGAATGTCCTCTTGATTAACTGGCGACGGTGCGTGGCGATTCACTTCCTTAACAAGATCGGTTGCTGTATGTGTGACCTTCTTGATTGTGTCACTGAAATCTTGCAAGAACTGAACTTCAGTGCGAGTGTCAACAACAACATCTGGAGGCGGAGTATCAGCTCTGAAAGCTGGCTGGTCTTCAGGAGTTTTGCCCTGAGCATTCGTAGCAGTCACAGAAGTAAAAGTCAGCGTAGTGGCAAGTAATGCCGAAAGTGCCACCATCGATTTTATTGTCGCCATATTAACCTTCTACAGTTGTGTCTATTTTTTGTAATTCAAATTTTATCGAGGGATCGGCAAATTCATGGGATCAATGCGCTCAGTAAATGTGTCCGGATAAGGTTGCGCTGGTTTTGGTTTTGCTTGCGGACGCAGAGTCGGCCTGCCTTGTGGCATGGCGTCTGATGCTTCTTTTGACTCGGCTGCAGCATCTTGAACAATGTCAAAATTCTGCGCCCAAATTGGTGGACGCAATAGTCCAAACTCAATTTTGCGTTTTAGATGCTCAGGACGAAGAGGAGGGCCAATGGTCTCGTACAGTGTGTAAACAGCGCCTCTAACAAGCATCGGGCCTCTTGTTGTTTGGCAGAGCAAAAGCACCAAACCAGGTCTGCCTAAAATCAAATTGGCACCTTTGGTAATCGGCTTCAAGTCCGTCGGCGACTTAGGCGGAGGACTGCCAACTGAAATACTCATCACGCCTGGAAGTGGAGCAGCTACTTGCTCCAAAATAAAATCGATGCCTGCCAATAATTTAAAATCTATCGGTGTTGTTGGTTTTCCAGCCAACTCGCCGTCCGCTATTTGAGCTAGTCTTTGACCAAGGCGCATAAAGTCGTTGAGGCGTTGTCTGTATCGTTCCGGAAAATAGCCAAGCGTATTTAGGCGGTCGGTCAGAGTTTTTGCGTCCGCTTCGATGTTTCTGAAAACTTCGGGTTGCGGCTCTAGATAATGAAAGGTGGCTGGTCTGACTGGCGGTGTCGCTTGAGGCGCAGCATTTGTCGCTGTGGATGTAGCAGCTGCTTTAGAGGCTGCTGCTGAGACCTCTGTTGTTTTCCCTGGACCGTATTGTGCAGTCACAGTTGATGGTGTGGCTGCGTTAGTAGGGGGCGATACTAGCTTTTGAGGCGCGTCAGGATTAATTGCCTTAATTTCTGAAATGCCTAAATGGCTGTCTACCCAAGCGGCAAAAGCGCTTTCCAGGTGACGCGATGTCCAATTGTCTGTTTTAAGCGCGCCCTGGGCATCAGGTCCAAAAGGTCTGAAATAGCCGCTCAAGATTTGCCAGGTGCGCTCCCAATCAGGCTTTAGGTCGTCTGCTTTCGGCTTCGCCACAATTCGTTCGAGTTCTGGAATTAATCGATTCATCTCGGGCGGTAATGTCGAGGATGCGTTATACAAAATATTGGTAGCAGCTTGTGAGCCACGAGCGTGCATGACTAATAGTGAAAGTGGAACCCATGGTCCACCATTTTCCTCACTCGTATAACTCCCTGCGCGCGCCCTCAGCCAGGGCATCTCGGGATCTTCAATTAAAGGCATCAAGCGGAATGTGGCAGGTTTTGATCCAGCGGCACTGTCATCAGCGAGGTCAAAAATTGAGGTGTTTCCCAGACCGACCGGTTTTTGTTTTCTGACGGTTAGTAGCAGTTTTGCTCTGAAAAATGGACTGGCAAGACTTAAAAGTTGCGCTTTCAAATCTTGACTGTTTCCTTGCACTACAGCCTTGTAGTCACTGTACAGCAAAGTCTTTTGGCGATTTTTATTTGAACTAGTTGCAAATAATTCCCAGGCTGAGACCAGCTTTTGCCACGTGTTAATGGCCGGCTGCCCATTTATGGTGGCACGATCTAAAGATCTAAATACTAAGATCGAACGTCTAAAAAGATTTCCGCTGCCTGTTGCCGTGTCAACGGTGACATCTGAAAGTGGAAAATCCATTCGGGAAATCCACTGAGCGCAGCGGTAGAATTGGCGTAATTTTTCACGTCGAGCAAACCAGCCAATTGGTGCCATCGAAGCAAAATCTTCCTCACGGTCGAAAATTACCGAGCGAGTTTTGTGCCCGCCTTCGATATTTTTCATTTCTTCGTCAGACAAATCTGTGGCGCCGCCCATGTCTGTAAGTTTGATGCTGGGCTCAAGTAGACGAAGTGCGACGATGAAAAAGGCTAAATTGCGTTGGATGTCGTCTTTTATTTCAGCATCTTCAGTGGCGCGATAATCCTCGATTGTTGCTTTCAGCATTGCATTGAGAACAAGCTTGAGATCAGGCATCGCATGCTCTTCTACTACTGCTGCAATAAGCCCGTTGGTTGTCGCAAAATATGGGTGAACGATTGCGTCTAAAGTGACAAAGTTTGGTTTGCCTTTCAACCTGTTGTCTTTATACAAATCTGCCATCGATTCATATTGAGTGTTGTTGATCACTACAAAATGATTCATGCTCAATAACTTGATGGAGGCAGGCGTGGTGCCAGGTATTTTAATTCCTTCCAGAGAAATCGGCTCGACTGGAGTCGTCTTCAATTCTTGAGGTTTTAATACAGCTTCGATCGAAGTATCTTTGGTGATTGTGATCGGCTTATTGTTGCCTTGCGACGGCAGCTTGATCGGCATCATCATTCTGGGCTCGTTTAATTGAGCAAGTACTGAATATGGTGCCAAACTTTGCTGAAGTAAAATGAGGGCCATAAGCCCCGGCAGTCTTCGAATAGAATCAAAGACAGCTGTCATTTTTATCGACGACTTTGTGGAATGAGAGAGACAAAGCGCGCAATGTGAATGCCTTCTACGCTCACCAATTCGTCAATCAGTGATTGTTCGATTGGATCATCCAAGGTCATCACCATGACTGAATCTTCTCTTACACCCTTTCTGGCTACCGACATTGTGCTGATGTTGATGTCGTGCTTGCCCAGAATACCGGCAACCTTCGCGACCATACCAGGTTGATCTTTGTGCATCGTAAACAACATGTATTTCGATGGTGTCAGATTGATTGGGTATTCATTGATTTTGGTGATAATTGGCTCGCCATGAGCGAGAATTGTACCGGACATCGAGGTGATGCCTGATTCTGTAGAAAGAATGATCGAGAGCTCATCGCCAACCTCGCTCGATTCCTCGTACTTACTTTCTCTGACTTGAATGCCGTTTTGTTTTGCAATCAAGGAAGCATTCACATAGGTGACGCCTTCCATTTTTGTATAAAGCATGCCTCTCAAGGCTGTCACCGTCAGTGGTGTGGTGTCTTTGTTGGCCAATCCACCGTAGGCGATTGTTTCTAATTCTTTGACGGCGCCCTGGCTCAATTCGCCTGCAATAGATCCCATCGCTTCTGCGAGCCAGACAAAATTACCGAGAGATTTCAAAATCTCCGGACGCATGAAAGGCAGATTGACAGGGCTTTTTGCTAAGCCGGTCGTTAAATAATCGCGAATTTGCTCAGCCAGGTCGATCGCTACATTGAATTGTGCTTCGAATGTAGATGCACCAAGGTGCGGTGTGAGGACAACTTTATCGCCGAGAGCATAAAGTGGTGAATCTTTTGGTGGTTCGCTATCGAAAACGTCGATTGCGGCTCCGGCGACTCTGCCGTCCTGGATGGCTTTTGCAAGTGCGTGTTCATCAATAATTCCACCGCGGGCCGCGTTGATTATACGCACGCCTGGCTTGACTCTCGACAGGACAGTGCCGCTAATCAAATTAGCCGTTTCTCTTGTCTTTGGAGTATGAATGGTAATGAAGTCGGCACTGCGCCAGATGTCTTCAAGACCGACACTGCGCATGTGTAATTGCGCCGCACGTTCGGCTGTGATCATCGGATCGTAGACGATTACTTTCATACCCATTGCTTGGGAAGCAGCAGCGACTCTTAAACCGACTTTGCCTAATCCAATGACGCCGAGCGTTTTGTTGAAAAGTTCTGTGCCAGTAAATTTACTGCGCTCCCATTTTCCTTCTTTCATTGATTTGTCGGCAGCGGCGACATTGCGCGCCAGAGTCATCATGATTGCAATGGTGTGCTCGGCTGCACTGGCTGTATTACCTTCAGGCGAATTGACGACCAGTATGCCTGCTTCGGTCGCCACTGCTATGTCGATATTGTCTACACCGACTCCAGCTCTACCGATGATTTTGAGATTTTTGCCGGCTCTGATAACTTCAGGTGTCACCACTGTGCGGCTGCGGACCAGGAGACCTTCATATTTTGGAATCGCCAACAGCAATTCTTCTGGGGTAATTTTCGGAAGGTAGTCGACTTCTAGCGCTTGAGAAAGCACGTCGATACCTTCTTGGCTGATTTCATCAGCTACCAGTATTCTGTCAGTTTTTGTGTTGGCACCCACTGCGTTTGAATCCTCTGTAGCGGTTTT
>JACMKL010000730.1 GCA_014380105.1 Candidatus Melainabacteria bacterium | reverse complement strand
TTCTAAACTCTCGCCTGCATGAAGCGCCCGAACATTGTCTTTCTGACCGACTTCCATCTCCAGACAACCCTGAAGCACTATGAACGTTTCACTCATGCGCGTGTGGTAATGTAGCGGGCTGCCTTTGGCTCCAGGCGGCAAGTCAAACTGGAACTTGGCGTAGGCTCCATTGTGGGTCTGCGCCAAGTGTAAAATGGTCATGCGATCGCCCGTCACTGGGTTTTCGATCATTTCAAAGCGCTGTTCGTTCAGGTTGTGGAAAGTTGTTGATGTCATGATTGAAACCTCTCAATTGTTTATCGTTGTGGTGTAGTTGTTTAACTCACAACTTAAAGATATTGGGTAGATCCAATCGAATGTTGACTGACTGCGCCATAGAATTGACCGAAGCTGTCATTGTCCATTGCTGTGTGGTGCTGTATGAAAGAGGCAACCTTCTCGATCGCGCTGATTCGTAACTCGCTGCACTATGCGGCGGCTCAGGGCATTGATCCCAAGCAGTTGTGTCAAGCGATCGACCTTGATCCAGCGTTATTAGATCAACCCGATAGCCGCGTCACCGGAGCAACCAGTCGAGCGCTCTGGCACGCTATGGTTGAGCAGACAGGCGATCGCGATGTGGGTTTGCACATCGGTGAGCGGTTCAATCTGGCAGCATTGGGAATCGTGGGCTACGTGCTATTCAACTGTCAAACGTTTGGGCAGGTGATCGACAAGCTTTCTCGCTACATGTGCCTCTTTAGCCAGGGTGTCTCTCTGCATATCACCTGCTTGCCGGGAGAAGTGGTGTGCGATTGGGAGGTGGTCAGCCATGTCAAAAACTACTTACTGGAAGAACCTCGTCAGGCGATCGAAGTGACGATGAGTGGCTTGCTCACAGTGGCTAGAACATTAACAGGTCGATCGCTGCGTCCACTGGCAGCCAGCTTTCAACACACTTGTCCTCCAGATATTTCTGAGCATCAGCGGATCTTTGGCACGTCTGTGCAGTTCTCGCAGCCTCAGAATCGTATCGTGTTAGAGGCTGCCTGCCTCGATTGGGCAGTGGTTTCTGCAAATGCCTCGCTCCTGTCGATGTTTGAGCAACACGCGGAGTCGATGCTGGCAAACCTCAATCAAGCCGATACGTACACTTATCAAGTGATTCGAGAAATCACGCAGTTGTTGCGAGGAGACGTTCCCACAATCGAAACGGTTGCCCAACGACTCCTGACCAGCGTTCGCAACCTCCAGCGATCGCTGCAAGCTGAAAGCACGACCTATCAACAGCTTTTGGATGACACCCGCAAAGAACTGGCAGTGCGTTATCTTCAGCAGCCCCATACCTCGATTCATGATGTGGCATTTTTGCTGGGCTTCTCGGAGCCGAGTGCCTTTCATCGCGCTTTCAAACGCTGGACGGGTCAAACGCCACGGGAATATCGCTTCTCTGTTCGGACTAAGGAGACCGTTGCTTAAATATATGCCCCATTTAGCGAAATCATTTGTAGCTAACCCTCAGAGAGCGACTTACTCTACTGCGGCGGTCGCATTCGGATTATCTGTCAGACGACCATCTTCCATGTAGACAATGCGATCGGCAATGTCTAAAATGCGGTTGTCATGAGTCACCAGCAAGATTGTGCAACCTTGTTCTGCCGCTAGTTTTTGCATTAGTTCCACAACATCACGCCCCGATTTCTTATCCAGTGCGGCAGTGGGTTCATCAGCAAGGATGATTTTGGGACGACTGATCAGGGCACGGGCGATCGCCACTCGTTGTTTTTGCCCACCCGACAAGCTATCCGTATAGTAATCCACCCGCTGTCCTAAGCCAACGGTTTCTAAAATCTCGGTTGACATTCCATCCATGTCTTGATCGAGGTATTGATCGTGCAGTTCAAGCGCCATCCTCACATTCTGTTTAGCGGTGAGAAAGGTCATCAAGTTATGTGCTTGAAAGATATAACCAATGTTACGACGAAGTTCGGTTAACTGTTGTTTGGTTGCGCCGTTGAGTTCCCGTCCCAAAATTTTGAGGCTACCTTCCTGGGCAGACCGTAAGCCACCCATCAGCGTTAGCAACGTGGTTTTACCAGAACCGGAGGGACCTGTCATGATAATGATCTCGCCTACGCGGATGTCCAGATTGATGTCATATAATGCCTGTTTCCGCAGGTCTCCTTCACCAAAATAATGGTTGAGACGTTGAGCAGAAATGACGGGTTGATTCGGCGACCCTTGCGGTATCTGCACAGCGCGAGAAGACGTGATCACAGAGGGTTGTAATTGCATTGATAGAACTCCATTCTTAGAACACATCGGCAGGGTCAGCGGCTTGCAGTTTTCGCAGGGCAACGGCACCCGACGCGGTACACATGACGATCGTCAATGCGAGTACCATCCCGGCACGGCTCAGGGTCATGCCGATGGGTAGTAAGGTGGCAGATTTGGCGACAAAATATAATCCAGTAGACAGCACCAAGCCCGGTAAAAAGCCCAGTACAGCTAGAATTAGCGCCTCCTGCACCAACACACCCACCAGGTAGTTATCCGAGTAGCCCATTGCTTTTAAGGTGGCGTATTC
>JACMKL010000729.1 GCA_014380105.1 Candidatus Melainabacteria bacterium | reverse complement strand
TCATAAACAACTTGCACGAGCCGATTAGTTTTACCAATAATTTCCTTAACATGCTCTTCTTTGCGCGCTTCTTTCTCTGCCTCAAGAAGAAGCAGTCCTTGAGCGCCTAATAGAGCCATTTCAACAAATACAAGTACAGCAACTAGCAACCATATCTGGTGGCTAAGTTTAAAGCGCGAAAGTCCAGCGCTTTTATTGGAGTTCCAGGATGTATCCGACACCATGCACCGTTTTCAAAATGTCACCATCCGGATCTAACTTTTTGCGCAGCCTCTTCATTGTTGTACGCAAAGCTTCGGCTGTAGACTCAGACTCCGCAGGCCAGACGCGATTGAGTAATGCCTCAGGTGAAAATACCTGATTAGGATGACGCATCATAAATTCGAGCAATTGAAATTCTTTTGGCACCAGAGTTATAGGTTGCTCATCTTTTAAGACGCGATATTTAGCTGTGTCCATCGAAATATTCTTCGCTTTTAAAAGATTGTCCTTCACGGCCGACGGTCGTCTCAACAGCGCTCGCACTCTGGCACCCAATTCCTTCATATGGAAAGGTTTGGTCAAATAGTCATCAGCGCCTTCATCAAGACCCTTCTCTTTATCTGTAATTTCATCTTTACCGGTCAGCATCAGAACAGGTGCTGTGCCACCACGTTGACGATAGTGTTTTAAGATTTCGATGCCAGATAATTCCGGCAATTCCCAGTCGAGAATAATCAGGTCATATTCAAAACTCTTTAAATGGTCACGCGCTTCGGCGCCATTCCCGATTGTTTCCACCGTATGGTGTTCGAAAATCAAAAATGTCTTGACCATATTGGCCAGGTCAAAATTGTCTTCGATGACGATTATCTTTGCCATGAAATTTCCCGAAAAGCGCACTCCATACTCTTTACCCGCTTTAGACCAGGAAAATTGCCACTGACGTCTGATAACAGAAAAGATTCAACTTACAGGCACCTTGCAGCCTTTTCAGGAAATGACCTGAAAGTGCCCAGTTTTTGTCCAAAAACATCCCCAACCTGGCTATAACCTAAAACACATCAGGCACATCACAGCGGCGTTTAGCATCAAAGGGCATAAAGAACATGGAAAACAGCGCAAACAGCAATGATTTCAAACGTTTTTTCCAGATCAAAGAAACGATCAGACAGCACGAAGAACGTCAATTGATGAAGCGCTGGGAGCGCACACAGGAAACCCGCGAATTGCTTCGCTTGTTTGATATGGCTAAGGCATCGAACAACTAATGTAACTAAAAAATCCTGTATAGCAAGCCCTAGCCGGGTTTTTGATAGAATTGACTGCTTGGTTATAGCAGTTGTCGAAAGAGGCTAGGTTTACGTGTCCGAAAAGGTAAGAGTCCGCATAGCGCCCAGCCCAACGGGACATTTGCATCTGGGTACAGCCCGGACAGCTTTGTATAACTACCTTTATGCCAAAAGGCACGGAGGCACCTTCGTTTTTCGGCTTGAAGACACCGACGAAGAGCGTTCTAGAGAAAGTTTTACTGAAGACATAATCGCCGGACTGAAGTGGCTGGGTATCGCCTGGGACGAAGGTCCAGATATCGGCGGTCCTTTTGCGCCCTATCGCCAAACCGAAAAACTCGACCACTACAATGATTTTGCCAAAAAGCTGATCGACAAGGGGCTGGCTTATTACGCCTACGAAACGCCAGAAGAACTGGCGGCCTTGAAAGAAGCTCAAAAGGCTGAGAACAAAGCCCCGCGATACGACAATAGTCATCGCAATTTAACGCCTGAATTGATTGAAAAATACATAGAAGAAGGACGGGTGCCGTCGATTCGCTTTCGTATAGAAGAGCCGCACGTTGTTTCCTGGAATGACGGGATCAAGGGCGAAATCAAGATCGAAGCTTCTGACCTGGGCGGAGACATGGTGATCGTCAAATCAAATGGCGTAGCTATCTACAATTTCGCAGTCGTTGTTGATGACGTCGACATGGAGATGACTCAAGTCATTCGCGGCGAAGACCACATCCACAACACGGCCAAACAAATTTTGTTATACGAAGCGCTCGGCTACAAAATGCCGGAGTTCGCGCACGCGCCATTGATTTTCGATATGGAGCATCGCAAACTATCCAAGCGCCACCACGGCGAAGCAGTACATATCGATAAATATCGCATCGACGGTTACATGCCAGAAGCGATGGTCAACTATCTGGCTCACATGAGCTGGACGACCGTTGACGACAAAGAATTATTCACGCTTGAAGAAGCAGGCGAGTTGTTTGATTTGAGCCGTGTCAGTAAAAGCCCGGCAGTTTTTGATATTCAAAAATTGCAATGGTTCAACGGTCACTACATTCGCTCACTGCCACTCGCAACAATTGTAGAGCGCTCTTTACCGTATTTCGGGCACATCGATATTTCCGGCTATAGCACCGAAGAATTCCAGCAAGTGGTCGCCACCGTGCGTGATGGACTGTCCATGCTATCTGAAATTTATGGTGCAGCGGCGTTTTACTTTGTTCCAAAAATCGAAATCGATGCAGAACTAAAAGAAAAAGCGCTGTCGAAAGATAACGCCAAAACAGTGTTGACTGAAATTTTGAAAAATTTGAACCAACTTCCATTTGGCGACCACGCCGGCTGCAAGCTGGTTGTAGACAGCCTCGGCAAAGAATTAGGAATGAAAGGAAAAGATCTTTACTGGCCATTGCGCGCTTCGCTATCCGGAAAAGTGCAAGGTCCGGACCTCGGTTCAATTATCTCCATTCTCGGTGCCGAACGTGTGAAGGCCCGCCTGGAAGACACATTATCTCTCTGTCCGTGCGCGTGATTAGCAGCTCAGGCTGTCATTTTACGCAGGCTCCCACAGAAGGTAAGGTATCAAAATGTCTATTCAAGTCTTCAATACGCTGACAAATAAGAAAGAAGAATTCGTTCCCATCGATGGTAATAAAGTAAGCCTGTACGCTTGCGGACCAACTGTCTATGACTCAAGTCACCTTGGTCACGCCCGCATGGCAGTGGTCTGGGACGTCATTCAACGCTATCTCCGCTTTGCCGGATATGACGTCACATTTGTCAGAAACATCACCGACATTGACGACAAAATCATCAATCGTTCAAAAGAGTTGGGGATAAGGCCGGACCAGCTATCACGGCATTACCTCTACGAATTCTGGGCAGACATGCACGCACTTAATGTCGCACCACCGGACATCGAACCCCGCGCAACCGAATATTTGGCTCAAATGATCAATATGGCCGAAGAGCTCGTCAAAAAGGGCGCAGCCTACGAAGCAGGAGGAGACGTCTATTTCGACGTTGCTGCGTGCAAAAATTATGGCAAACTAGGGAAGAAAAATATTGAAGATTTGCTAGTCGGAGCGCGTGAGCAAGTGCGTTCCCAGGATGAATTACAACAAGTAAAACGCAATCCAGTTGATTTTGCGCTCTGGAAAAGTTGCGCCGCGACAGAGACCGGATGGCATAGCCCCTGGGGATTTGGGCGTCCAGGCTGGCACTTAGAATGCTCGTCAATGATCAAGTCAGTTTTGGGCGAAACAATCGACATTCATGGTGGCGGCGAAGATCTGGTCTTCCCTCACCACGAAAACGAGAAAGCACAATCCGAATCCTTACATGACAAGCAACTAGCGAAATACTGGCTGCACAACAGTTTTGTGCAAGTGAGCGAAGAAAAAATGTCGAAGTCTCTGGGCAATTACAAAACAATTGCTGATTTGCTCCGCGATTTTTCTGCCGATACTTTGCGTCTGTTTATCCTGCAAACACATTACCGCAATCCAATCGATTTCAATCCTGAAAGCTTGATGGGAGCCAAACAAGCGCTCGTGCGCTTAGTCCGTGCGGCACTTTTTGGCGAATCAAAATCTTCCAAAAAATTCGATCCTAAGAGTCGCTTTGCTTTTGATGCAAAGGCTGCTGAAGTCTATCAAGCGGACAAAACGCTTGCTGAATTTCATAAGGAATTCGTGGCGGCAATGGATAACGACTTCAATACGGCTGTGGCAATTTCGCAATTGTTCTCTCTGGCAGACAAAATTCTGCAATCGAAAGACGATGCCGAGAAAAAACTTTGGGCTACTGCGCTCAAAAATTATGCCGGTGTTCTCGGAATGACTCTTGCCGATACTCGCAAACAAGTTGATGAGAAAACAACGGATCAAGTCCTTGAGCTGGTTCTGCAATTAAGACAGAAGGCGCGAGCGAATAAAGATTACGCTACCTCCGATCTAATTAGAAACGAACTTCTCAAATCAGGAATAAATGTAATGGACACCGCCGACGGTGCCACCTGGGAAAAAACATAGTCAAATTTAGGAGCGCGGCGCTGACTCGAGAAGACAACCCTTGTCTTCTGCTATGATAAGACCCAGGAAGCTCAGCTATATTACCGGTTCGAATACGCTGAGGCTTGTATGAACTATAAAGTGATTGTGATCGGTTGTTCAGCAGGCGGGATTGAAGCGCTATCAAGGCTTCTCGAGCAATTCCCCGCCAATTTCCGCTGTCCAATCATCATTGTTCAGCATCTGCCTTCCGACACGCCCTCTCACATAGTGCCCGTGCTCCAGAGGCATAGCAGAATACCAGTGTCACATCCCATCCACCAACAAGTCATGGAAGAAGGAAATATCTACATAGCCCCAACAGGCAGTCATCTTCTAATTATGGACGGTTTTTTTAGACAAGATGATGGTCCAAAAGACAACAGGGTTCGTCCCTCAATCGACCACCTCTTTAAATCAGCGGCTATTTCGTACAGCGAAGCTGTGGTTGGCGTGATCTTAACTGGCCTTCTTTATGATGGAGCAGACGGTTTGGCTGCGATCAAGAGTAAAGGTGGCACAACTATCGTTCAAGACCCTGAAGAAGCACAATTTTCAAGTATGCCGCTGGCGGCAATTGAAAAAACCGCAGTAGATTCGATTCTCCGCCTGGATATGATTGTTCCTCGCCTGCTTGAGCTTTGCCCAGAAGTTCGTGCCGCCTGACGATTTTGCAGGATAGTCATATTTTTTTTAAAGGCGTAAAATAAATAGATTGGGAATGCTCTAGGGGCATGGAAATTTCTAGGTGTCCTCGTTAATCTACTAAAGACTCAACAGGCCTGAATTGAATTCGAATAAAGATCCAGATGCTGAACTTCTGGTAGCGATTGGAGCGACAGTGCGTGTAAAACGGACGGCTCTTGGACTTTCGCAAAAGGGTTTTGCAGAGAAATCGAATCTCCACGCAACTTACGTAAGTGAGTTGGAAAAAGGCGCTCGCAATCTTTCAGTAAAGGCGCTTTCGCAAATTGCCACAGCACTAAATCTTACAGTGTCAGAACTTTTCGCACTTGCAGAAGCCACAGCTAAAGCTTTTGCAAACCCAATGACGATTTTATTGGTGGAAGACAATAAGCCCGATGTTCACCTGATCGAACAGGCCCTGATGCGAAAAATACCAGCGCCTCACTGCCATGTTGTTGCCGACGGAGCGACAGCGCTGCAATTTTTGAAACGAAAAGGAGAATTCAAGAAATCTCCTGTTCCAGATTTGATTATTCTTGACCTCAATCTGCCTAAGAAGAGTGGCTCTGAAGTGCTTGCGGAGCTTAAGGCTGATAGCAAACTAAAGAATATTCCAGTGGTAATATTTTCAACATCTAGCGCTCGTGACGATATTCAAAAAAGTTATGACTTAAACGCTAATTGTTTCATTACCAAACCAGAAGACGTTGACGAATTTTTTAGTACCATTTCAACTATTCACGACTACTGGTTCTCCACAGTACAACTTCCTTCAATCGGTCTAAAGTGACAACAGAAATAGAAGACGACCCTAAATTTGTAGACTTGCTAAATCACCTCTGGCAGAGTCGTGGCTTTGACTTTAGCGGCTACAAACGAACAAGTTTAATGCGGCGTGTTCGCAAAAGAATGTCCGAAATTCAACTTGAAGATTTCGTCGATTACAAAGATTATCTCGAAGTTCATCCTAACGAGTTCGTAAATCTCTTCGACACTATTCTGATCAACGTTACAGCATTTTTCAGGGATGCCACAGCTTGGGATTATTTGAAAGAGCAAATTATTCCAAAGATAATTGCAAGCAAATCCGAGCTTGAGCCAATCCGCGTATGGAGCGCGGCTTGCGCTTCCGGAGAGGAAGCTTACACACTGGCAATTCTTTTTGCAGAAGCGTTAGGAATTAAGGAATTTAGTCGGCGCGTAAAAATTTATGCGACCGATGCTGACGAGAACAGCCTGAATACTGCTCGACAAGCAAATTACATGCTGCGGTCAATCGAAAACATCCCGGAAGAGTATCGCGAGAAATATTTTACTAAGGACGGAGAAATTTATTCGTTCATACCAACCTTACGCAAATCAGTAATATTCGGCAGACATGATCTCGTTCAAGACCCGCCAATTTCTAGGGTTGACTTGCTGGTTTGTCGGAATACTTTGATGTATTTCAATTCGGAAACTCAGAATAGAATTTTAGCTCGATTCAACTTTGCTTTAAATGAAAATGGCTTTCTCTTCCTGGGCAAAGCGGAAATGCTTCTGACCCATACTGATTCGTTTACTCAAGCTGATTTAAAACAACGTGTGTTTATCAAAACGCAGAAAGTATTCAGCCTAGAGAAATTACTTCCGATTCAGTCACCCCACTACAGCACGCTCAATGATGATGATAAAAGCCAAAAACTGACTGAAGCATCTATGGATTCTTCATTAGTTTCGCAGCTTCTAATAGATCACACTGGCACTCTTATTGTCGCTAATAAAAATGCTCGAACGCTCTTCAATCTAAAGAATCAAGACATTGGTAAGGCACTGCAAGATCTAGAGATATCGTACAGACCAGTCGAATTGCGCTCACTCATAGAACAAGCCTATAGCGAACGGCAGCCTATCAAAGTACCGAAAATTGAAAGAATTCTCGCAAATAGAAAAGTGCAATTTTTAGAATTGGAAGTGACCCCACTCTTCATCAAAGAGGGTCAACCATTGGGTGTTACGGTGTCCTTTGTCGACATTACAACATTTTTCAATCTGCGAATGGAACTAGAAGCATCCAATCAAGAGCTCGAAACCGCAAACGAAGAATTGCAGTCGGCTCACGAAGAATTAGAGACAACAAATGAAGAACTCCAATCGACCAACGAAGAACTCGAAACGACAAATGAAGAATTACAGTCGACGAATGAAGAATTGGAGACGATGAACGAAGAG
>JACMKL010000728.1 GCA_014380105.1 Candidatus Melainabacteria bacterium | reverse complement strand
TTCAATCAGGTTCTTGAAACCATTGAGCAGGAAAAACCTGACCTGGTCATACATTGCGCTGCCTACACGAAAGTAGACCAGGCGGAATCAGAGCCAGGCTTGGCATACCTGATTAACGGTTACGGAACCGAAAACATGGTAGTTGCCTCGAACAAATTCAACGTTCCATTTCTATATGTAAGCTCCGATTATGTCTTCGACGGCGAGCAAAAGACGCCATACACGACCTGGGACCGCACCCGACCACTCTCTGTTTACGGTAAGAGCAAACTTGCCGGCGAGAAAGCCGTACAACGGCATCTCACGCAGTTTTATATCGTTCGCACTGGCTGGCTATATGGACCAAACGGCAAGAATTTTGTCGACACGATCCAGACAATGGCTAAAGAAAGAGACACACTGCGCGTCGTGAGCGATCAAATTGGCACACCGACTTGCACTTTGAGCCTGTCAGAAACAATTGCCGATTTGATCCCAACCGGGCGTTGGGGCATTTATCACGCTGCAGACGATGGCGTCACCAGCTGGTATGAATTCGCGCGTGAGATTGTCAAAGATTCAGCCGTTAAGGTTGAACCGATTGAGACAAAAGATTTCCCGCGCCCAGCGACCAGACCCAAATATTCAGTTTTGGATAAAACCACAACCGTACAGACGATTGGTCGGGAACTGCCGGACTGGAAAGAATCATTGAAAACCTACCTGGATCTTAAGAAACAGCCCGTTTAAAGAAGTTCTTCGAAGTGTTTTAGCCCGCACCAGTGGAGGTGCGCGGCTCGTCATGCTATTCTATGCAACGTTGAAGGGTTAGACTCTTGGGTCCGACTCGTTGGACACGTCCTCTAAAAGTCACCAAATGAACATTATCTCATCACAAGACATGCTGAAGCCACTAACACCAGACGCAATCGGAACTGAATACGCATCAGATCTCTCAGTTCAAGACTATTCAAAGAAGACACCAATTGATGGTGTTCAGCTTATCAACCTCAATATGTTTGTCGATGATGGTGGCTGCTTAGCTGAAGTCGTCAGACTTGATGACAACGGCAACCTTGCTGTGTTGCCGAATTTCAAAGTCAAACAAAGCACCTTTTCGCAAATGCTTCCGGGCACAATCAAAGCTTTCCACCTGCACTACAACCAGGAAGATGTCTGGTTCGTAATCCCGACAGATAGAGTTTTGGTTGGACTATTTGACGCTCGCAAAGATTCACCGACCTACAATCAGAGAATGCGTTTTGTTCTCGGTGCCGGTCGCGCACAAATTCTCTACATCCCACGCGGTGTAGCACATGGTTTAGCCAATATCTGGCAAAAACCATCGAGCATGATTTACTTTGTTAATCAGTGCTTCGACGTTGATGCTCCAGACGAACAACGTTTGCCATGGGATGCACTCGGCGATGATTTCTGGGATATCAAAAAAGGCTAAAGCGCAAAACTCAAGCGTTTCGTTATGTCTGTGATGTTTGCGCTTGATTTTGATCGAGCCAGGAAGCTGTCACGGCTTCAGCCACAGCCTGATGAAGATCGCGGTCCAGAATACTTGGAACCAGACTGTCCAATTTCGTTTGACCAGCAATCGCATGAGCTGCGGCAATTTTCATAGCATCGGTAAAATGTGTCGCTCTCACTCTTAGGGCGCCGCGGAATAGACCAGGGAAAGCCAGAGCATTGTTGATGGTGCGACCGTCGGCAGCAAAATCGGCACCACATTCAATGGCAACTTCAGGATCGATTTCTGGATCTGGATTGGACAATGCCAAAATTACTTGACCCTTGCGCACCATTTCCGGTTTGACCAACCCTGGAACACCGGTTGTAGCAACAACTACAGAAGCTTGTTGCATGAGTGTGGTGAGGTCGCATGGATGACCGCCGTCATCTTTCAAACGATCGAGCGCATCTTGTCTGAGATCGCATCCATAAATATCACGCACGCCGAACGCCTTAAGAAGGCGCGCAATACCGAATCCGGCAGCACCCAAGCCAATAATACCGACTTTAGCCTCGGACAAATCGAGACCGGTACGTTGAGTGACTGTAATTAGTGCAGCCAGTACGACAACGGCTGTAGCATGTTGGTCATCGTGCATAACCGGGATGCCCAGTCTTTCTTGCAAGCGTCTCTCAACTTCAAAACATTCAGGAGCGGCAATATCTTCCAAGTGAATTGCTCCAAAAGTTGGAGCAATTTCCACTACTGTGTTCACGATAGTGTCTACATCTGTGGAATTGAGCAAAATTGGAATTGCACTTATGCCGACCAGTTGATCATAAAGAACTGCTTTTCCTTCCATAACAGGCATGCCGGCAACCGCACCGATGTGACCCAACCCAAGGATGGCAGTACCATTTGTGACGACTGCAACTGAATTAGCAATAGAAGTATAAAGTCTGCTGGCCGCTGGTTCTTTTTGAATGAGCTTACAAATTTGAGCAACACCAGGTGTGTAGATCTTGTGCATCTCCGCGACACTTTCTACTTTGACCCGACTGCGCATCTGAATTTTGCCACCTTCATGAATCTGCTGAACAGGGTCGATCACGCTATCGACCTGCACTCCTTCCATGACCTTCAGACCTTCCAGAATGCAACTCAGGTGATCTTCGTCATCGACTTGCACACTGAATTCACGAATCAAGAAATCGTGTCCCTGACTAACGATGGTTATTTCACCGATATTTGCGTCCAATTCGCCGAGTAAAGTAGCTATCCGGCCAAGGAAGCCCGGTTTGTCTGTCACCCGCAAACGGATGATACGCAAAATCTTTGCGGCAGTTCTAGTCGGAATCGATGCAACCATGTAATTTTCCTTCACGCCAAAAGCGTGCACAGAGGGACCAAGTCTAACGCAAGACAACCGGCTCTATCAGCTATTGCGCTCGTTTTTTCACGTTCGTTTATAGTTTGGCTGTGTTCAGCTGCACTTGTTTTTGCGCAAAATCGAGTACAGCACTGTACATAGCGGCAGGAATCGTCTCAGAATCGGCATCGGTAACGAGAAGTAAATCACAAGTTGTCGCAGTCCAACTTCGAACATAGACGCCTTCAATCTTTATAGGTGCATCAACAACTTCTATTTTCAGAATCTCGTCGGCACTACTGATAGCTCCTATGACCGAACCAAAGCAATCGCCGTCATCATAAGCATCTTCAGTTAGTTCTGCAGCGGCAGAAAATATTTTGGTCCGATCAGGGCGAACGCAAAGATCTGTAAACGAAAGTGGCACGCCTTTCAATTCACCCAATTCGTAAGTTTTCCGACCGATATAAGATGTTTCATCAAGCACGTGCGTGTCATGTATTTGCTTGAGCACAACATCAAGTCTCAATTCCAAGATAGCGTTAACTGAATTTTTAGAATTACCACGATTGGCCAGTAGCAAAGATTTTTCATCAACTGCAACACCTTCGATATTCAACCGACCAACTTTAGGCTCGAGAAATTCGAATAATTTTGTATAGTCGACGGGCAGAGGCTCTCCGTCAATTTGACCTTCTGAATTTAAGTACAGAAAAGCACCATTTGTGCGCCACGACTTAGAGCCCGACGGCACTGCCAGTAGTGCACCATGCGGACTAAATCGATCAGAGGGCAAAACGCAAATTGCTTCTAAATCAGGCTTCTTCTTTTTGCGCGCCTTGTATTCTTCCGGCAATTCGCCATCGAAGAGTGAAATCCAATTTCCCGGCTCAGAATTGTGAATATTGAAAGTGGCAAGCGATAAGCTGTCGTCTGCGACGATATAAGCGTTGCTTCCGATAATGGCAAGCCCTGACGCCGAAGAAACAATCGTCGAGCGCTCTGCCGACGACCGGTGCATGGTCAATTCACGAATTCTCTTGACTTCCACGTTGTGCCTTTTGCATGAGGCAGTAGTTTACAACATGGTATTAGCTTGTATGAGGATCTTGGTTCTAGGACAATTAAACAGTCGGTATTTCTCGAGTCGAATTAATAAATGAATTCATGGATCGACAAGCTAATCAACAGAGCTCTTAAAGGGCGCTACCTGACGCTGTCAGCAACCCTTTTAGTGGTCATTGCTGGATTGATAGCAGTCAAAATGCTGCCTCTGGAGGCTTATCCTGAGCTGACCAACCCGCAAGTGCGTGTCATAACACTTTATCCCGGAAAAGGCGCTGAAGAAGTCGAGAGGCTCGTTACCGTTCCGCTCGAGAAAGAATTGAACGGCATACCCGGACAAACTTCACTGCGCTCTCTTTCACTCTATGGACTGTCGGTCGTCACTACCACTTTTACAGAAGCAACTTTAACGGCATTTGC
>JACMKL010000727.1 GCA_014380105.1 Candidatus Melainabacteria bacterium | reverse complement strand
TTTGCTTGTTTATCTGCTACTTCAGATTTACTAATCGTGTTCATCGGACCACCTTAAATCGACGACAGGGTCTAAGCGACCATCGCTACTTGCCAAATGTTTATACAAATATCAATTGCCTGTCACTAATATCCCGTGTTTCGGCTCTGGTGACATCACCCTAAAGTACGAAACTGAGGGTGATTATCAAGTCACACTAATTCGTCTGACTCTTCATCCTCTGCGCTTCGTCGACTACTTCGTCGGGATAGAACAGGTTCTTCATCAAAGTTGTCGTATGCCGCGTCCAGCTTTCTATAAACGTCTGCAAGAGCAACCGTTGAGACAATAGAGGCAGGTATAACGCCAATACCGAAGCAGATGATTCCACCGAAGACGACCATGCTAAGCACGAAATATAGGAAAAATAGTTTGAGACGATGACCCTTGGTAATCTCCCAGCTGCGCTTGAGCGCTTCGATCGGTCCCATAAACTGATCAATAACGAGAAAGCTGTAGAGTCCGAGCGCCAGACCAAGAAAGATGCCCGGAATTACCAAAAGCATTGTGCCGACTGAAATTGCCAAAAAAAAGAGGAAGCTCGCCACGCTAAAGGGAATCAGGAATTTAAAACCACTCAATACATCGCCCAGTCCAGCGGACTCGTCATCCATGCAGAGCAAAACGGCTTTGGTATAAAGCAGAAAAGTGACAAGATTCACGCCGACATTCAAATAAGTTAGCGCCTGAGGCACTAGATGATCCGCCGCGAGCACCTTGAAGCCAAACATGGTCAGATTCATCACGACGTGAGGCATGCTCAGAATGATTGACCATGTAATTAGAGCCACCCATCGTTTTGATAGGACATCCCAGCCATATTCGAGTGACCCCGGAATGTGAAATGGCGAATCTGTGGACATCTTCAAACTCCAACGAACCAATAAATGTACACCACCTGTTTATACCCCAAAGGTGTTTTATGTCGATTGGATATGCTGCGTGAGTCGTTGCGTGTAATTCCGGATGTGCTTCGAATAAACCTGGCAAAATCGCCGTAAACGTTGATATACAGAGGAAAAGAGCGTATCTTTAATAGAGTTGGCGCTATAAATGGAACTAGAAAGAGCCCGGCGTGGCAAACAAGAGTTCGCAAAATCAGTCTCCTTCGGCAACACCCGCGCCAGACCCATCTGTCGGCACAGGTGCAGCCGCTCTAGGTGCACCTTTGGCTCCGCCAATCGAGATTGATTATTCAGAACCGTCATCTACCCTTCAGCATCTCCATTTTCGCTATCCGCTGCGTCGCTACCAGGAAGAAATTCTGGGAATGGTCAACAGCAAATTAGCCCGTGGCGAGCGCCAGATACACATCGTGGCACCACCTGGCGCTGGAAAAACCATAATTGGCTTGCAGTTGATCAGCACATTGAAATGCAATGCACTGATCCTCGCTCCGAACACAACTATTCAGTCTCAGTGGGGACAAAAGCTGGATAGTTTCATTCCGCCGGAATTAGAAGGAATGATTTCGCTTGCCGATATTCTCGGCACGCATGAGGACAAGCCGCTCAAGCCTATTACTGTCCTGACCTATCAAGTTTTGTCCAC
>JACMKL010000726.1 GCA_014380105.1 Candidatus Melainabacteria bacterium | reverse complement strand
GCGTTTTGTTCGCGTCCCTATCTCAATGCATGTGAAATGCTATGGGAAGGGTGTCATTGGACCCCCACCGGTGATAACAGTACCTGTTCCCCCCGCCGCCATCACACCCTCTGGGTGTTCAGCATTTCGGCAGGAAGAGAAGGACGTATTGCATGGTTTTCCGACAATCGGAACACTTCCAATTCCAGGAACTCCAGCCAAATTTAAGAACGGGTTGATTTGATAGTTGCAGACAACCTGGAATTCATAAATATGGTTAGGCTCATAGGTAAATGCCGGCTGCATATTTGCGGCACTCACCACACGCGTATTGGTCGAATAATCAATATCAATCACATAAAGGTCGGCACCACAATTGTTGTAGCCACCACCACCGCCAGGTGAGAGACGAGCGAATTTGCCAAAGCCTGAATTCATCAGTTTTAGCGCTGTAGCGTGCATACTGCTGAGAGCATCCGGATAACTCGTTGCAGTCTCGGCGGCTTGGGCACAATTCGTGCCGATAAAAAACACAGTGGCGACAGCGGTTCCGTATCCGATCAAATTGATCAGGGGAAACAGTACCATCATGAAAAAGATAAACAGAACAGGCGCAAACTCAGCAATACTGCCTCGCTTACTTCTGCCTTTAAATACTAATTTCGAACTACTCATAAGAACGCCTCCAGGCACGGAGCAGGAGTTCAGCATTCGCCTTATCTAATTGACCACCCAAATGCACTCTTATTCGGATTGGTCGAAACCGCCATCGATTGGCGTTTAGGCCGCAATGTTGTCAAATTAAATATTCCCTTAATATCGGAAACTATAACGCGCGTAGCATCCGACAGCTCTGGCGAAACCGACAATTAATATTGATTCCGAAGGCCTACCAGAAGCGGTTTCTCGGCTCTCTCTAGAACGAGAAGAGATATTCGAGATCTTCCTTGGTCAATTCCTTAGCGACGCTGTCATCGCCACCAATGACCAGATCAGCAAGCTCTTTCTTCTTCTTCTGGAGCGCCAAGATTTTCTCTTCTACAGTGCCGCGTGTAATGAGCTTGTAGTTGAAAACGTGGCGAGTCTGCCCGATACGGTGAGCCCGGTCGGTTGCCTGGTTTTCGACTGCAGGGTTCCACCAGGGGTCATAGTGAATAACGTAATCAGCTCCGGTCAAGTTGAGTCCAGTGCCGCCAGCTTTCAAGCTGATCAAGAATATCGGCAATTTTGGATCGGCATTGAAATTATTGACTCGATCAAGACGCTCTTTAGCCGGAGTTTGACCGTCAATGTAAGCGTAGTCGATTCCGGCTTTCTCAAGTTCAGCTCTGATAAGCGTGAGCATTTCTACGAATTGACTGAAGACGAGGATTTTGTGTCCTTCGTCGATGATTTCGGCAATCATCGCCACAAAGGTTGAAAGTTTGGCAGAAGCTGGGGCGGTCGCTTGATCGCGATTCTTCAGCAAGCGCGGATCGCAGCAAACTTGTCTCAGACGCAAGAGAGCGGCGAGCACGGAAATTTGGGAGCGCTTGATACCACGCGACGCAATTTCGTTAAACACTTTCTGTCTGCATTCGTCGAGAACATCGAGATAGAGGGAACGCTGGTCGTCTTCCAGTTCGCAAAGTTGAATAATATCTGTACGTTCCGGCAGTTCTTTTTCGACTTGATTTTTAAGACGGCGCAAAATAAAGGGATGGACAATCTTCCGTAATTTTTGCCCGGCACCTTCGATGCCTGCTTCAATAGGTCTTTCGAAAGTTTCGTTGAAATCTTTATGTGTGTTCAAGAAATCCGGCATCAAGAAATCGAATAGTGACCAGAGTTCTCTCAGCCTGTTTTCTACAGGTGTACCGGACAAAGCCAGACGGTGGAACGATTTCAGACTCTTTGATGCGACTGCACCGACTGATTCCGGATTCTTGATATTCTGGGCTTCATCGAGGACCAGAAATTCAAATTGTAAGTCTCTCAACGTTTCGTAGTCACGACGGATGATACCGTAGGTGGTGAAAATCACGTCCGGCTTTTTAGCCTTATCGCTCTGCAAAGTTTTGAGCAATTCGCCACGATCGCGACCCATAAATAAAGCGGTCTTGAGCTTCGGCGTGAAGCGCTCCGCTTCACTTAACCAGTTGTAAACAACCGAAGTCGGTGCCACCACGATTGATGGCATCTTTTTACCATTTTTATGGTGATCTAAAAGCAAACATAGGGTCTGGACAGTTTTTCCAAGACCCATGTCGTCTGCAAGAATGCCTGCCAATCCATATTCGCGCAAGAAGGAAAGCCAGTTAAATCCTTCTCGTTGATAGCTTCTTAGCTCACCCTTGAAAGATTCAGGCAATGGAATAGCTTCGAGTTCTTTGAAATTGTGAATTTTGTGCAAGAAGGCCTGGAAGCCTTTGTCAGCGTTGATTTCAATTTCGTGGGTATCTAGCGCATGCGCAATTGGCAGAGCCTGATATAAAGGTCTGGAAGTGTCTTTGCTCTGACCAATTGTCTTGAGCAAGCTCATTAAAGTCGTCATTGGCAATCTAACGAATTCGCCAGTTGACATCTTTAAATAATTTCGGTTTCGGAAAAGTGATTCGATCACCAGTGGGAACGGAACATTCTCTCCATTGGATGAACAATCGAGATCGAAATCGAATTTGAAAGTTTCCTTTTTCAGCGACAGGTGAGCAACGAGTTTGAGCGGCTCTTTGCGTACTTTGTAGCTCTTCAGCGCTTCGATACCGGTTACTTCCCAATCAGCGCATTGCTCTGAGGAGAGATAATAAAGCGCGTCGAGCGCAGCTTCATCGGCGAAGAAAAAGCGGTCTGCAATAGTGCGATTAGGCATCAGGTTTGTCAGGAAGCGGCGCACTTGATGCTCCGGATCCCAGAGACGCTTAACCCAGACGCTCTGTCCTTTGTCAGACATCGTGCGTGTATAAAGTTCGGCCTCAACAGCGCTTGTTTCATCGCGTGACGGCAAAATCAGATCGCCATATCCAAACGACAGCGAAACTTCCAACGACACGTCATTAGGGCCACTGCCAATTGCAGCTGTTGGTACACCTTTGCGCTCGCCCAGTTTTATTACAACCCGTGGCGGTTCTGTGATGGCGACAGGGAATGGCGCAGCTGTTTCATCAAGGCGCACGTCCATGCGTTTCATCAAAATAGGCAAATCGACAGCCAGGAATTTCGGAACAATCTCAAGCTTCACGGTCATCTGCCCGTGCGCATCAAAGAATTGGAAAAGTCGGTGAATCGCGCTCAGATCAATACTATATAAAGTATTGTTTGACATCACCCAGCTAGTCTGACCGAGAAAGAATACCGGATGATCGACAGCGACGCCTTCTTCATTTGCAGCTTCAAGCTTAAGAAGCAATTCGCCACTTTCTGTTTCAGACATGACAGCCATCGGCTTCAACGGCTGCTCTGAGAAAGTTATTTCACTGCCGTCGGCAGTATTTAGGAGCTTGCTGCACAGGCTTAAATGCCCAATTACAGTGCCTTCATCACCGCGTGGAATGCGGTGGCCACCAGCCATGCCTTTAGTGGTTTGAGGCAGCATAGTCAAATATTTAGTCAGTTTGTGAATCTTGGTTTCGGGGTCAAGAATATTCAAAAACTCAGGTGGCACCTTGAGAATATTGACTTTACCCTGACGTTCTTGCGGCACCGTGCCAACAATTAAAGCGAGTGGTTTTTCGAGAACCAAAATACCAAGTTGATGACGAGAATCAACAGGATCGCCTTCAGCTGATTTGGGATCATCGAGCAGATCTTTTGCTTTCGGTGAGCGCTCTTGACTGTTGTCGCGACCGCGATCATTTTCTGCCAGGTCAAATCTAATGCCAGGATTTCCACGTGCAATATGCGTGAGCAGGACAGCGACGGAGTGCTTACAGACTTCTTCGAAATATGGGCAAGAGCACTCAGCTTTGAAAGAATCTTCAGATTCAATAGTGCCTATTACTTTGTAGGGCTGTGGCTCAGAGCCGATTACCAGCGCCTCAATTTTCCCTTCGCCGTCTTCTTCGTATTTAAGGACTTTCTTACGGCGATAATATTGCACACCGCGTCGATAAACCGGCTCGCTGCTGGCTTCCTGCAAGGAATTTAGCGAGAGTGTCAGTTTCTTACCAGAGGCTGGTTTCATTACTATCCGTTTCTCCCGGTGCTCAAACGAGCCTGGCCAGAAAAAGCCCGCAACGCGCGGACTACATGTAAAGGCACATACCCACCCTGTTTATGAACATCACAGGGTACGGGCGGCATTAGTCCCACAGGAAATAGCTTATCACGTACGTCTCAGGCTGACTCATTTGACGAAATCAAGAGTGAGTCAAGATTTTGGATAATCTATCAAAACTTTGGTGTTTCTCCGCCGACAGCTGAGCTCGGTCGCATGTCAATAAAGCGGTCAGAAACTTGCTGCGCCCGTGTGTAGGCGTTTTCAACCAATTGATGCATTTCAACCTGGCGATTCTCCAAAATCTGGCAATAATCTTGCAGCAGACCGGCTTGAGATCGCAATGCTTTTGCATTATCCGAAAGGGCTGGAATTAAATTTTCGATTTCT
>JACMKL010000725.1 GCA_014380105.1 Candidatus Melainabacteria bacterium | reverse complement strand
TCCGGCTAAAGCCGCTTCCAGTTGTGCAACTTTACTCTTCAACTGTTTTAGTTCGGTGATTTCCAGACGGTGGCAGAGTGACAATAAGCCAATTTCAAGAGTGAGCGCTGATTGAGTCGAGCGTCTGCAACTCTGCTCTAAACGATCGAGTTGTTCGATCATCTGAGCAAGTTCCGTCCGATCAAATAATTTCGTTTGTTCAGCAAGCGCTTCCAAATATGATGGCGAGCCTAAAATGATAGGGGCCGAAACTCCGTCTGCTACTTTGCCGGAAGTATTTTGAAAAGCCGCTTTGGCAAGATTGAGAAAGTGCTTTGCTAGTTCGAGCGCAATTAATGCAGGCTCTCTTCCTTCCGCAAGTAAACTGCCCGCTTCCATCAAGACTGGCTGAGCATCACCTTCGTGTATGGCTTTACTGATTCTAATTAGCAAATCTTCGCGAACAGAGCCAAGGAGAAGAAGCAAATCATCAAGTGCCACCGCTTTTTCTGGAGTAGCAAGCAGCGACGCTTGATCAAGCAGCCCGAGTGCGTCTCTAAGACCTCCGCCCGATCGGCGCGCAATCAGTTGAATGGCCGGATCATCGATATTTATATCTTCTTTCGTCGCAATTACGCGCAGATATGCAGCCAGCTCGTCGTGATTGATTAGCTTAAACATCAAGCGCTGACAGCGACTGATGATAGTCGGCGGCACTTTATGTTCTTCAGTAGTTGCCAAAATAAAAATTACATTCGGCGGCGGCTCTTCAATTGTCTTGAGAAGCGCATTAAAGGCTTCTTTTGTGAGCATGTGACATTCGTCAATAATATAAATTTTGAACTGTCCACCAACCGAAACAAGCGGTGCTCGTTCGATCAGGACTCGCGCATCATCAACTGAGTTGTGCGATGCTGCGTCGATTTCTATGACGGAAGGTGAGTTGACGAGTTTGACCTCGATGCACGAGGTGCACACCATGCAAGGTGTTGCCGTCGGTCCTTTTTCGCAATTGAGGGACTTTGCCATAATGCGGGCGGACGATGTTTTGCCGCAGCCCCGCGGACCGGTGAAGAGATAGGCGTGGGCAATCCGGCTGTGGTCAATGGCGTTAGTCAATGTTTTGACTACGGACTGTTGCCCGACCAGATCGCCGAGCGACTGTGGTCGATATTTAAGGTAAAGCGGTTCGTATGAGCTTGCCACTGAAGTTCAACCAGACCTGAAAACGCCGTGCGAAAAGATACGCATCCCTGAAGGATCCTAACCGATCTGAAGCCTAGTCGGGCAGTCTTTATAACAGATATCTTTTTAAGAGGGCGCCTCAGGAGGCTCTACTATTTCTTTGTTTCGGTTTTGACAGGTTCGTTAGTCTTGGCGGCTGGTGCCTTTTCAAGCGCTTCGATGCGCCCTTTTTCCTCTTGGAGAACCATGCCTACTACTTCCCTGACTTTCGGCGTGATAATTTCGCCAGTCATCTGGGCCGACTCTTGCATGACTTGAGGCAGCACATCCAATGCCTTTTTGCCGGCAGGTGTTTGATAAAACGCGGAGATGTCGTTGAGTTCGGCAGCTGTGAAATATTTATCGTAGACCTGGGTCGAGACCGATTCCAGCACGTCAGGCAAATTGACGCTTTTAGGAAGTAGTTCTCTATATCTCGTGAACATACGTTCGGATGAGCCCAAAACGTTGGCGAGCAAATCGCGTTTTTGTTCCTCTGTATAACGAGTGTCTTCCTGAATCGAGCGGGTCAAACTGATGGTGAAACTCTTTTGACCTTGTTCGAGAAGCATGTCATACATTTTGTCAGCCACTTGCGGCAGCCGTGTGACACTCATCAATTTCTTGATCGCTTCGCGCTTTTCCGGTGTGACTTTCGCCTGCGCCGCTACCGTGGCGGGCATATCTGCCGCTGTCTTGCCGGATGCATTCTTATCGAAGATCGCTTTGTCGCCAGAGTCTTTTGTAGATTCGGCTTGCGCGCTCAATGACGCCGAAATGAGAAGGCAGGCGAACAGCGCTGTTTTGAGTTTCATTTTCTACTCCGCGAAATAGTCCATACAAATAATACAGACTATTTGGCGTTAAAAATGAGCAGGCTTACAACTTTTGGTGGCGTCGTTTTGCTTGTGTATGCAAGCTGAAAGCTAACTTGACTGATCGGATAGACGTAATTCTGTCCGGCTCTCGATTGTGGCTCGGAGAGAATGAATGCAGGCTCCCCAAATTTGTGTTTGACCGCACCTAAATCATCACCGAGCTTAACTCCAAAGTCTGGTGATATGAGCGACGAATCAAAAATGCGAATGGCTTCAACAGCACCATTGCGCACATATATTTGGAGTGAAACATCTTCGGCACCAGGCTTTTGCAAAGACCAGACAGACCAGTCGTTGATCTTTGTTTTGTTGATGGAACCTTTTGAACTGAGCGCTTTATTTGATTCTGTTTCGGAAGTACCAAGTCTGACCAGTGGAATACCTGTCACCACGCTCGGTGGCAACAGTGCTATCTCGATTGGTTTGCTTCTCTCGGCACTTTCTGCTTCGCTCTGTCCTTTTGTTCCCAAAAACTCGCGAACATGTTTGTAGATGCTTGGCTCTGCAGGCGGCTTCTGAGGGGCAGGAGACTCTGGTGATGCGACCTGTGCTGGGGCCGCTTGCGTGATAATTCGGCCTTTATCATTCGCCATTCCGTACGCGTCATCGTCTGCAGACCAGATGCGACTGGAGCCTGAAGGTGTATTGGCTAAAAGTTGCCCACTGGATATCTTCTTTATGTCAGCTCTTTGCGAAGTATGCTTGTCTGCAAGGATTGCACCTCTGGCGACGCTTGAGCCCGCAGCTGACTGCTTGCCCGCTTTGTCCATATAGGTCTGCGCTTCTTCCATTTTCTTTGCGACATCAAATAATTTCGATGTGGAGCCAGCCAATCTTCGACGCGCTTCTGGAGAAAGTCTATCTGTAATTTCTTTTGTTGAAGCGCCGAGATTCCCGTACCCTTCAGTACCGACTGACGAGAAAGCGTCCGAGGCTGGATAAACGCTAATGCCATTACTTGGACTAGGTGATGGCTTTACGGTAGGTACTTCCATCTTGTACGCAGATGGTGCGAAGTTGAACCTGGCACCAGGACGACCGCCTGCTGCGGAGTTTGATTGTGACCGAGCCAGTGGCTCAGCTTTTGCTTCAGAAGACTTCTTCTGCTTCTGAGAATTTAATCCGTCACCACCAGCGCCACCACCAACTGCGCTCCCTACAGAAGCTAGGGTTCTGGAGTCTCTCTCTTCTCTGTCTTTTCCCATCTCGTTTAAATACGACGGCGGCGCCATCGCAATTTGTCGTAAATTGTCAGCTTTAGCTTTGCTGGCATTTTCTTTGGGACGAATTGCCAATAATTGATTTGTCGCGCCTGAAGATTTCTCTGTTACCTGAGTGCCTTGATACTGGAAGGTTTGTTTGTTGCGACTCATCGCAATCTGCGGAAGGCTGCGCATGCGCGTCAGGATATCTTCAAGCAATTTCACTCCAGCGTGTGGAGGTGAAATGTGATTGCGAGAATTGTGGTTGGCGATTCTGGTTGTTGGTGCTGACTTCGGAACCGCCATTGTGCTCAGTCCAGATACTAAAACAAGGGAAAGAGCAAGCAGCAACGAAGCGCTCGCCGTATTGGTTTTCTTCACTGAAAATATGCTCATTCCCTTGTCCTTGGCTTAAGCGCCCGCTCTTGATTGTTCTGAGAGTTTGTTTTCCCAATCATCCAATTCTGATTGGTTAATCAAGCCGCGTTTGTTAGATAGATAGCAAGCGCGACATCTTTGATTGTATTCTGTGTCGCCGGATTCGCCGCGACCAGGAATGCCAAGTTTTGCATAGAGCGATTTTAGTCGGCTCTGCACAGCTTTTTCTGTTAAGTACAAACGTTTTGCAATGGCATGGTCTGTCATTCCAAGGGCAATACAAACAAGCGCTTCATACTCGGCTGTGGTCAAGTTGGTGGCGCGATTTTGGGTGCGTTGAATGACGCGCGCAATACCAGGATGAATCCAGCAGTCTCCGGAAATAATTGCTTTGGTCGCCTCGACCACTTGCTCGTTCGATGCATTTTTTAGAACATAACCAAACACACCGTTTGGTGGCACAACCTTCCACAACTGACGCACATAAACTTCGTCCGAGAAATTGGAGAGCATTATGATGCCGGTGTTTGGCAAGGTGGCGAGAATTTGCTCAGCTGCCTTGATGCCGGATAGATGTGGCATTTTGATGTCTAGGAAAACCAACGGCGGCTTCAGTTTGAGCGCCATATCGACGGCTTGCTGCCCATCATGAGCTTCTTCAACCGGACCATTGGCGGCAAAGTGCTCATTGAGAAGGCTCTTCAGCCAATTGCGATCTCTTTCTTCATCGTCAGCGATGAGTATCATTTGCATTCACCTTCTGTGTTGGTTTTCATCCGTGGGTTTCATCCATGTTTATTTTAAGGCTCAATTCAGTGCCAGAGGAAAACTTGACAGGCTTCTTCCATTCAACTAGAGCGCCAATCAATTGTGCTCGTTGACGTATGTTTAGGAGCCCATGCGAATCCTTGCGGATTAGTTTTGGATCTATGCCTCTGCCATTATCCGACACAGAAATCATCAAATAGTTCTCGACCTTCTCTATTTTCATTTCGACGAGAGAGGCTTTTGAATGTTTCCCTACATTATTCAAGGCTTCCTGGACAATGCGGTAAAGCTGCAGTTTTGTGAAGTTATTAATTTGATAATCGTCCTGACCATCGCCATCCAGAAATTCTCCTTCGATGCCGAGATCTCGTGACAAGATGGATAGTAAATTTTCGAGAGCTGATTTAAAACCCATTGTCTCTAAAACAGAGGGGTGCAGATCGTTGATCACACGTCGCATTTCAACGACCGCCTGAT
>JACMKL010000724.1 GCA_014380105.1 Candidatus Melainabacteria bacterium | reverse complement strand
TATCCTGGTCTGGCTATGGTCTGCTTTATTGCTGCTGCCACAGGTGGATTTGCGCTCGCAATTCAAATAGCATTTTATGACCAGAAACCTCAAAAGCTGGGCGATCCAAACGTCATGCCGCATTAGATTAACTCGCAACATATCTTGGTCAGTTAATTTGCTTCTGTCGCCGATCGGATATTCTTACGAGATGCATATCCCGAAACATTCGGGAATGTAAATCATAAGGAGGCGCTATGCCTAATGACGTTTATGAGTTTAGTGCTAAGTCGCTAGACGGAAAAGACATTAAGTTGTCGGAATACAAAGGCGATGTGCTGTTAGTTGTTAACACAGCAAGCAAATGCGGATTCACAAATCAGTATGCCGGATTGGAAGAATTGCACAAAAGCTTCGGTTCAAAAGGACTGAAGGTTCTAGGCTTTCCATGCAATCAGTTTGGCGCGCAAGAACCTGGCGCTGCAACCGAAATTGGCGAATTCTGCCAGAAAAATTACGGCGTAGATTTTCAAATGTTTGAAAAAATTGACGTGAACGGCGATGACGCTCACCCACTCTACAAATATTTGACCTCTACCGTTCCAGGTGTGCTTGGCACTGAAGCAATAAAATGGAATTTCACCAAATTCCTAGTTGACCGCAGTGGTAAAGTCGTGAAGCGTTTCGCACCAAACGTCGAGCCACGTGACTTGACCGAAGATGTCGAAAAATTGCTGCAAACAGCTGGTGCAACAGTCTAAGCTGACTGACTGAGTGACTGAGTGACTGAGTGATTAACTGAGTAATTCAAAAAGGGAGCGGAGGTTTACTTTCGCTCTCTTTTTTGCAAATTTTCTACGAAACGCTGCATGCGCGCTAGTGCTATTTCTAGCTTTTCAATGCTGGTGGCATAAGAACAGCGAATGTGACCATCGCCTCCTGCACCAAACGCAGTGCCAGGCACAACTGCAACTTGTTCTTCCATCAGCAATCGTTCGGCAAATTCTTCGGACGTCAGACCCGTTGATTTGATAGACGGAAACGCATAGAACGCTCCGGCAGGCATATGGCAATCAAGTCCTAGTTTGTTGAGACCATCAACAATCAGTCGCCTGCGCTGTCTGTAGTGTGCAACCATATCCAGAACTGCCGACTCACCGTGCTTCAGTGCTTCAAGAGCAGCAATCTGACCTGTTATAGGTGCGCACAGCATGGTGTAAGAATGAAGTTTCATCATCAAGCGCAGGATGTTCTCCGGTGCACAAGCATATGCAATGCGCCAGCCTGTCATGGCATAGGCTTTGGAGAAACCGTTTAGAAGGATCGTAATATCGCGGGCACCAGGTACGGAGGCAACACAAGCGTGCATGCCATCGTATGTGAGGCGATCGTAGATTTCATCAGAAACAATATAGAGTCCACGCTCGAGTGCAAAATTGACGATGTCGGTGACTTGTTCTCTGTTTAAAATGCCACCGGTGGGATTGGATGGATAACCTAATAAGATAGCTTTGGTGCGCTCGGTGCAGGCTGCTTTCAGCTGTTCAACAGTGACTGCAAAGTGATTCTCAGAAGTAGTCTCGACCCCGACTGGAACTCCACCGGCAAGAGACACGCATGGTCTGTATGAGACATAGCAAGGCTCTGGTATTAGCACTTCATCGCCAGGGTTTAGAAGCACACGCATGGCGAGGTCCAGACCTTCTGAAACTCCTACAGTGACTAGGACTTCCACTTCCGGATCGTACTGGACTTCGTATCGGGTCTTTAAATATTTTGCGATTTCTTTTCTGAGTTCGAGCAAACCATAATTAGACGTGTAAGTTGTCTGACCATGTTCGAGTGAATAAATCGCGGCTTCTCTGATTGACCAGGGCGTGGCAAAATCAGGTTCGCCTACGCCCAGTGAAATTACGTCGGTCATCTTTGCCGCAATATCGAAAAACCGACGTATACCCGAAAAAGGCACGTCGATAGCGGTTTTTGATAAAGGCTTGAGACTGACTTTTTGACTCATTGACTAGGACGCCTGCTGTGATTTCTACGGACTGACTACAAGCCTCTGATCTTGATCTGACTCAAAGAACAGCGCACCATCTTCTTTGTAGCGCTTCAATAGAAAATGCGATGTTGTTGCCGTGACGCCATCCAGCGTAGCTAGTTTTTCCGAAACAAAACTGGCTAATTCTCTCAGGCTTGGCGCTTCAACGACAACACGCAAATCGGTGCCACCACTAACAAGCCACACGCTTTTCACTTGCGCAAATCTGGCGATGCGTCCGGCAACCGCGTCGAAGCCAACATCTCTCGCCGGTGCCACGCGAACATCGATAAAAGCAACCACAATTTCGTTGCTGGCTTTTTCCCAGTCGATAACGGTGGAGTATTTCTTTATTACTCCATCTGTTTCATATTGCTGAATGGATTTGCTCACGTCATCCAACGTACGCCCGGTCATTTTGGCGATCGTTTCATGTGACGTGCGCGAATCTCTTGCGAGGATAGTCAGAATCTCGTCTGGTGGCTGGTTTGTCATGCGGGAAAGTTTAGCATAATGACATCCAATTTTTTTTCCTGTAAAATGCTCGCATGTCACAAAGATGTTGTTTTCGAAAGTTACATTGAATCGCGAGAACCCTTTCAGGCGAAGCATATGTCGAAAAACGAATCGCGAAACAGTAAAACAGATGGCAACTTTGAACGGCAGTCTTTTTCTGGTGCGAAATCTGAATCTCAGTTACAGAAAGAGGCTGGAAATTTGCTAACGGATCCCGCCGCCATGGATGCATTTGCTTCTCGTATTTCCGTCGCCGAGAATGCGCGTAAGGGTGAAAATCCGGAAGCTCTCGCAGCTATGAATGCCGACGCCGACCAGCTTGGACAGATGCTTGCATCAAATCCAAACGAAAGCCTGCTTAGCGCGCTGAAGGAGCAGGATAGAGGTCAAGCGATGGATTTTGCTGTGAAAAATGGTGAAGTTCAAACAGCAGCCCTTCATGATAAATCTGATCAAGCTTTTGCGCAGGAATTGCGAGTACGAATTAGTGGTACATCTTGAGTCGGTCTGCGCATATTAAAGTCGTCTATTCAATAGGACATTCAAATCATCCCATGGAAGATTTTTTGAATATTCTGGAACGCCATGAAATTACTGTTTTGGTCGATGTACGCTCGAATCCGTTTACTAAATATTCTGCGCATTTTAATCAAGTTCCCCTGCGAAACTCCATGCAGCAAGCGGGATTGAAATATCTTTTTCTCGGCAGAGAGCTGGGCGGTAAACCGAATGATGAATCGTTTTACGACGATGAAGGTTATCTTCGCTACGATCGCGTCGCCGATTCGCCAATGTTCAAGACCGGCTTGTCACGAGTCCTCAGCGGTATCGAAAACTATTCGATTGCATTGATGTGTGGCGAAGAAAATCCGACCGGTTGCCATCGAAGGCTTTTAATTGCACGCGTTTTGCTTGATCACGGCGTCAGTGTTTCGCATATTCGTAGTGGCGGAAACATTCAATCTGAGTCTGATTTAGTGCGTGATGAAGAGCGATCAGATGGCGGTGCACAGCAATTGACACTTTTCTCTGAAAGTTTAGTTGAAAAACCCTGGCGCTCAGCAAAGCCTGCCGTTGCGCGCAGAATTTAGTAGCGTCATTTAAAGCGTGATTCTTGTTCCAAGTACATCTAAAAACTTTTTGATCCACTCCGGATGACCAGGCCAAGCCGCCGTGGTGACTAAATTACCATCGGCGTAGGCATTACTAAAATCTTTGTTTTCGCTAACATAAGTGCCACCACACGCAGTGACTTCAGGCGCGACTGCCGGATATGCCATGCATGATCTGCCTTCCAAAACGCCTGCTGCTGCCAGTACTTGCGCGCCGTGACAGAGTGCTGCAACCGGTTTGTTTTTGTCAAAAAAGTGTTTGACGCATTCAAGCACACGTTTGTTTAATCGCAGATATTCAGGCGCTCGTCCGCCCGAAATGACGAGAGCGTCGTATGCTGTGAAGTCAATTTTATCAAATTCGGCAGTGACACCAAACAGGTGTCCTGGCTTTTCCGTGTACGTTTGATCACCTTCAAAATCATGAATCGCAGTTTTCACTTTGTCGCCCGCCTTCTTTCCGGGACATACCGTATCGACAGAGTGACCAACCATCAGAAGCATTTGATAAGGCACCATCGCTTCGTAGTCTTCAACAAAATCACCAACTAATTGAAGTATCTTCGCCATATTTCCTCCACCACCCGCGACCAATTCATAATGAATTCAAGACAATGTACTAAGATAGCTGAACCTTAAGGAGAATATCCATGTCGCATCGAAATGCAGCAACGATAGCCAAATTGGCAGGTATCACTTTTGCAATTCTAATCGGTGGACAGCTGCCTCAGTCTGTAAATGCGGCAGATAGTAAACCTTCTTCACCCGGCGCAGCAATCAACATCACTCAAACGGCTGCCACCGCACCTATCACTGCGGATTCAATAAACGCTCAATTTGTACAATTGGACGAGAAGCGTAGGCTTTATGACCACCAGCGCAGAGCCTTGGAAGAGAAACGCTTAAACTTGAGCGAACCAACGCAAAAACTCGACGAAATTCGTTATCAACTTCAAGAGCAGCGCCTGAACCTCGACAAACAACGCTCTGAATACGATCATCAGCGTCTCGAACTCGACGATAAATGGCGCATGATGGACGTGCAGCGGCTCCCTTTGGACAAGCAACGTTTAGAAATCGACACAGCTAGCCGTAAACTCGAGTTGCAACGTCTTGAGCTTGATCGTCAAAGAGCTCAGCTTGAAGAGCAAAAACGCAAGCTCAACTAATCTGGCATCGATGCAGCGCGAAAGAAAATGATAAGCTGCTGCGTCAACTCGTCAGACGTCGTGACATTTGCGAAGTTGCCATGAGTGGTCTCGGCGATGCGTGTGAGTTGGCGTCTTGCGCTTGGATTATTTTGCATTCC
>JACMKL010000723.1 GCA_014380105.1 Candidatus Melainabacteria bacterium | reverse complement strand
TCGCAGAAAAAATGGCGCTGACATTCCGGTCGAAGTTTCGTTTAGAGAGATTGAGACTTTAGATGGGAAACGCCTGGTCGGGCTAATTCTCGATATTACCGAACGACATAATATCGAGGCAATGAAAGCACAATTCGTTCAAATGGTTTCGCATGACCTGAGAACACCACTAACATCGGTGCAAAGCTACCTAGACTTACTGGGACGAGGAGTGTATGGGACTTTGAGCGAATCGGGCGGACAAAAGCTATTAATGCTCAATCGCAGTGTCGACAGATTAGTAAATATGATTCGCGACTTGCTTGACCTCGAACGCTGGCAATCAGGGCATTTGCGTGTCACCATTAGTGATACCAACTTGAAATCAATAGTTGAACAATCTGTTGAAGCTGTTCATAGTCACACAGTGGAAAAGAAAATTGACCTGATCGTTCCTGACGCAGATATAAAACTGCGCGGTGATGAAGAGCGGCTTGTACAGGTCGTTGTCAATCTTTTGCACAATGCCATCAAGTTTTCGCCTGAAGGCGGCAAAGTCGAATTATCCGTTCTGGAGAAAGAGGGCTTCGTAAATATTCAAGTAAAAGACGAAGGTCCGGGTGTTCCAGCGGAGATGCGGACGGCAGTATTTGATCGCTTTAAGCAAGTTTCTGAAACCGATGCGACAGTCAAAAAGGGGACGGGGCTAGGGCTTGCCATCAGCAAAGCGATCGTCGAAGCACATGGCGGTAATATCGGCATTACGTCGAACAATGGCGGAGGCAGTATATTCTGGTTTACGCTTCCGGAATAATCAGTTGCGGAATTTCTTAGCTTCGTCACTTTTGCCGAGCTTGTCTAAGCAATCAGCATAAATATTGCGTGCCTGGTTTACGACTTTCTCGTACGCGTCCGGATCCATCGGATCTTTCACCGACAAATATAGCTCGATCGCTTCTTGTAATTTTGGCTCAGCATCGGCAGGTTCTCCCATCATCATGCAAAGACGTCCGTACACAACAAACACATCGGCATTGAGAGCCTGGTAAGGATCATTCAGTTGCTCACCCAATTGCATTGCTTCATCAAGGACAAAGCGAGCAGCAGGCAATTGTTCGATCATCATATAAACTTCCGCGAGCTTTTGCATGATACCAACGCGTTGCGCAGTAGAAACATTGATTAGCTCTCCAACATTGGCAAGCTTGGAAGCTTCGTCTTTGCCCATTTTTATCGGGACGTCAAAATCTTCAGGACGAGGCTCGGAAATTTTCGAAGGCGATTCACCGCTGATTAATCCTGCCATTTTCGAGAATCCAACAAATGGTTTATTCTCATGAGTGTCGAGAGCAGAGAGCGCTTTTTTGTATAGATCGATTGCTTCGTCAAATTTCTTCTGTTTCACGCAAAGGTCGGCCTGACGAATCGAGCGTTGCGGACTGATCATCTCCATCGCCGCCTTCATCACCTCGTCAAGCCCGGGAATTGGCATAGGGATGTGCATGTTGAACATATTTTTGTGCGCGCTTTCAGCTTCAGCGTAGCGTCCTGTCGTTTCGTATAATTGAGAAAGCGCCATCCACCCTGATGTTTTCAAAGTCTCGCGCATAATTTCCAGACCCTGAACGTTTCCCAATCTGCAAGTATCAGCTACAGACATTGCGAAATTAAGCACCAACTCCGCTTCTTCGAGCAGCTCTTCATGTACGCAAACTTGCCCAAGTTCTATAATATTGTGAATGCTGTGGAAGCCGTCCATGCCATCATCGAGTCCTTCGAACATCAAACTCTTCTGCCATTCCGACATTGGCAATTCAATTTCCATCTCCTCAGTCATCATATAACGCCGTTGCCTGAGGGCTTCTTCAACATCAGCATTACAGACATCATGCTTCGAGAGTACGTCTGCCAACTCTGTTCGCCAGCCACCACCTGTGAGGGCACGAGAAACTGCCACATGAATTAGGACATCCTTCAACAATGCTCTATCTAAAGGAAAAATGCCGATAGTATTTTTCCTAAACCGACGTGTCTCGCGCTTTGGTGCCTCGACAAAATTAGACTTACAGAACTCACAATTTTGAGCCTCTGCACCACTATATTCGCAGCAGAATTTGCACAACTTACCCTCGATAAGACTTTGCGCGCGCAATTCATAAAGCTGCTCCAGAGACTCGGCGGAGATTTTCAAAACCCGCAGCTTCGGAGTGTCGACGAGCTGGCTAACAGACTGCCCATCGTCAATCAAATGTAGAAAAAGTTCGCGAATAATGGCGCGTTCTTGTTCCATTGGTCCGCGCTCTAAACCAACATTAGACTCGTTAATCTGACGCTCAGTTTCATCATCACGCTCATAATTGACCATCGAGGGTAGACGCCCAGTGATCTTCAATCCGGACTTATAGTGCTCCTTAAAATCCGAGTCGGGAAGGAGTTCTATCAATCCATTCAAGTTTGGAACCCAGCGCCTCGCCGTGTCGAAGCGACTTTGCGGTCCAAAGAAAGCGTCCTTCTTCTGCTCGCCGGCCAACAGTTCGTTGCGGCAGAAATAGCAGTAGATAGCCGATTTATCGATACTTCCACTGCACTTATGACACCATTTATACTTTTTGTTTTGCAACTTCATCTTTGCGTCAGGCACCTTGCCCGGACTGAATCCCTGGCTATAAACATTCCACGCGGACGACGTCCTTCTTCCATATGACGATAGAATTAATAAGTCGCAAATGCAAGGGCGAGGCGTGGCTGAAGACACCAGGCGTGGAATATGGTCTGAGTGTCGCAATAAATCGAGGAGTGGTGTGTGTCGGAATTTTTAAGTCAACTCCAAATGGTCGAAGATGCGGTCAAGAACGCCACTAAGGGCTTATTTGCGAAGTTCGATTCCTTCACTTTCAAGATGCTAATCGGCTGGCTGAAAAGCAACGACCCTGAGGCAGTTATGGTCTCGATTGACCAGCTGGCAAATGAAAAGCGTCAGATAAGTATTCCGCCCCTCTATGTGGTCTCCAAGGCACACCCGATTGACCGGGTCCGGGCTAGGGCACAGGCAGCGCTTACGAAAATGGACGAGGACAACGAAATCGAGCAGCTGACGTCAGGCAAAGAAGTCAAAGACGCAGTCGTCGCTCTTGTTGAGCGTTTTGGCAATTTCAAGCAAATGTAGATTGTAGAGAATCTAACTCTCGCGGGCTAAATTTTCTCGAGCGGAATATAAACATCGAAAACGCTATCGGCTTCTTCAAATTTGAAGCGCTGATCGTACATCTCATACATTGGCGCGTGGCGCATCATATATGGCGCTTCCGGCTGCCAGCTACAAACTTCAACCAAAGTTTTTTCAAACTGACTGAGCGGTCCGTGGTGAGTAAATTTTGCGTATGGCCCACCGGCAAGAGTAAGTTGCACCATATCTGGTGGCAGCTCAGATTCTGGCTCGACTGGTGCTGCCGCCATATAGAACTTGTCGTGACCGAGTTTTAGTTCGTGCGTCGGCAAATGCATCATGACGACGCCATAAGTATTGGTGTCAGCCACTTTCAATTCGCTGACGCGCTCTGGAAATTTATCCCACAATTCAAATATATTCGCTTTGTCGTGCACACCAAAGCTATCAACGAGACCGGCAACAAGAGTGTCTTTTCGTTCAACTATTTCTG
>JACMKL010000722.1 GCA_014380105.1 Candidatus Melainabacteria bacterium | reverse complement strand
GCAGCGCATTGGCGAGCGAGCGGACCCAGAAAATTCTGGACGAAAATCGTCCGGACCCTGACCCGGAAGCCAGTTTCCGTGCTTCCGTGATGCGCCGCGAAAAGGAAATGAGGGATGAGCGTCGCCGCAATTGGGCGAAGCAGCCTTTCTACATCCGCTATTTCCCGCACGTTGCATCCGTCAGCGCAGTGGTCGCCGGCTTCTTTTTCCTTGAAATCGGAGAGAGTGGGACGACACCGGCTGAAGCCTTCTCTGATTTGGTTGGTTGGCTCCTGTAAGCGAGCGACGTCACAGACAGTGGGCAGGGAAGTACGCAATGATGCGACTTTGATTTGCTCTGCTGAACAGGTACACCGAGGTGATACCCATGTCCAACGAAAATATCGACACCCTCAAGATCAGCCAAGACGCTGCTCGCGAAACCAAAGGCGCTGGAAGCGACGGTCTGCATGCACTTTCGCACGCACGCGAAGAGATGTATTTCCGCAATAAAGATGCGGAGCTGATCAAGAAACTGCACGAGAAAGACGGCGGCAAAAAGTCTGACTCTGTGCAGGATACGACCAAGAGTTCGATAAAGTAGCGTCAATAGACGACTAATCGAATTCTGCAAAAGGGGGTCGGTGGGATTTCTCACCGACCCGGCATAATTCCCATACACAAACACATTCAGATTCTATTTTTGAGCTTACTTACGACAAAACGTAGTTGAAGGGGAGCAAAGTCAAGGACGCGTCATTAAGCCAGTTAAACGCAGCTCGCTAACCTGTGCAAACTGTAGATTCCGAGGGTAATCAAGTACAAATTTGCGTAGAGACGCACGGCAGTAGGGTTTCAAGTTGATGCTCAGAAGTCTCATTGCTAAGAACAATTGCTACTGCATTGACGCGCTGTTAGGGTTCAATCGATTACTCTCTCTTTTTACTCACGTTCAACCCCTCACTGTTTCAACTTTTATCTCCTTCTTCTCCACCAATCCAAATTCGCAACACCTTCAAAAAGATGGTTGCGAGGGAGAACATGTCATGGAAAATAACACCTCTAACATCGCGAAAGACGCCCCTCCTGATGTGAAGTCTGACACCACTGCCGATGGCAATGTGAATAGTGTCAAGACCCAAACGCCTGAAGAGTACCGTAAGAGTCTTGAACTCCGCAAACTCGAGATCGAAGTCGCCAAGGGCGAAATGGACCTCGACAATCTCTATCGTCGCGCTGCTGATTCGGATGCCTCCGGCGCCTTTGTGTACAACTTCTTCCAGCCTGTTCGTGAATCCAGCGTCGCTGAATGCATCGAAACTCTGTCGAAGTGGTCTCGCCTGGCTCCTGGTGCTCCTTTCACGCTGATCATCAATACCCCTGGCGGTCTTGTCAAAGAAGGTCTTGCTCTCTTTGATTACCTGACCATTCTGAGACTGGCTGGGCATCGCATTACTACTGTCGCTCTCGGTCGTGCTGCTTCGATGGGCTCTGTGCTCTTGCAGGCAGGTGATCGTCGACTGATTGGTCCCAACGCGTTCGTCCTCTTGCATGAAGTATCTTCGGGTACTGCAGGCAAGCAGAGCGAAAACGAAGAGTCCGTCGCATTCACCGCCCGCCTCCAGGACAAGCTGATTGCGATTCTCTCCAGCCGTTCGAAATTGACTGTGAAGCAGTTGAAGGCGCGTTGGAAGAAAACTGACCTCTGGCTCGATGCTGAAGAGAGTGTGCGCGATGGTTTCGCAGACAGCATTCTCGGCAGCGACCCCACTGACGCTGACTATGTGCGTTGGGCTCAACCGGTTCGCCGTCGCGAAAACGACGAGGATGAGGGCGAAGGCAACAACGGCTAATAGTGGCAGAACTGAGCGCGAAGATTTGAGGTAAACAGCCTCATTTTTTCGCGCTCTTTTTGAGCACCAATTCTATTACTCCAAGTAGTATTAAAAGTTCAAAAAAGGAAATGAGACCAAGCAAATGATGGCAGTGCCACCAAAAGCTCAGTCCCAATTCCAGTAGGCAGCCCTCTTTCGCCATTCGTCCTGACTGGGCGTTTTCATATCAGCTAACTTGCGTATCTTCCGAATCATACGAAACAAGGAGCTTCCAACCGGTTTTGTAATCGCGCACATAGACGTCGATCGAACCGTTTGCAATATCCAGATTCTCGTACATATCCACAAGAGACTGATCGGGAAGACCAGCAAACAAGCGCCTGAAGGTGAGCATTACGGACGAGCTGGTCACAATGAGCTGATTGCCGTTGACCTGCAATTTATCATTAGCGAACTGCTCGACGCGCTGGAAGAGGTCCAAGTAGTTTTCACCACCAGGAGGGCGGTAATCGATAGCACCTTCCTTCAGGAAAAGCTCGTATTCTTCAGGATGCAATTCCCGAACGCCTCGATAGGTCAAATTCCAGAACTCGCCATAGCTGCGCTTCTCCAGCCGAATGTCTTCGCAGATTTCGGTCGGATAACGGAGATATTGAAGCACGATTGAGGCAGTCTGACGGACGCGCTCAAAGCGGTTTTGGTAAACACGCTTGAAGCGAAGACTGCGCGGAAATAACGAACGGAGGCGCTGAGCAGCAGTGTTTGCTTGCTGTTTGCCTCGCTCAGTTAGACCAATCGATGCATCGGAGCCAGCAAGAGAATAGTGGAGACCATCTGATTCTTCCTTGAGCGTGACGTTCGCGAAGGATTCACCATGGCGTACCACAACCAAATAACTTTTCTTCTTCTTGATCATGTGTGCATCTCCTTCGACTTGATTTCGGCAAACACTCTTCTTCTTGCAAATTCATGCAAAAGTACTCAGCAACGCGGCACCACATTTAGTGTCACATTGGTGAGTACGAAAGAAGGAGGGATAGCTGTGCGCTGTGTGTGAGTGTGTTGTGTTGCCGGGAATGGTTTATGAATCTAGAACCACCACACTAAACTTCTATAGCTTTTGAATTCAAGCAATACGCAAAGGGAGCTTGAGAACCTTGCCCGTATGGGATTGGCGCAGTTGTGAGAGCGACACAATACGAGCCGCGCTAGAGGCAAAGAAGCGAGCCCCTCATGACATCCACACTTTCGGAGAGTGGCAGTATCACGCGACCTCGGCATGCTCAACTGCCAGAAATAGGTGCATTCACTGAATTCCGACCTCGCACCACATGCGCTACCAACTCACCTTGGCAACGCCACCCGCCACTGACATCCAAGCGCAGCTATATGGACAGTTACTGTTTCTAAGTTTTTTGTCTTGTTTTGAATTCAAGAGCATTACTAGAGTGAGTTCTCTTTCTTCTCCCACTCACTTCCAGAACTTTAATTTCTCAAGATCAAACCTGATCTAATTTCTCCGCCTCTTTTCAGATTTCTTTCTGAACGGAAGTTTCACACGGAGATTTATTTCAGACGCGCGCATGTTCTTCCTCGCTCACTGTCGGTCAATGACCCGCATCTGCCAGGCAGGACAGAAATAGGAGTACGTCATGGATAACTTCAAACCGCTCGGCTCATACCCGGCACTGTCCAAATATATTTCAACTGCCCTGTCGCGCCAGTCTCACCTGCCCTCACCGTTCAAAGGCGCCAACAGCCTTGACGTATTTAAGGCGGCAATCAAAGACGGCAGGGAGTTTTTACCAGTCCGCTATCAGAAGCCATACGTCGACGTTTTGAACGCGGCTCTGGTTCAGGCGGAAGAAGCGTTGAAGCCTCTCGGCCCTCGCGCTGTTGCGCGTCGCCAGGCTGTCTTTGCACAACTGGAATCTGTCTTCACAGTCCTGGCTGCTCCCATCGTGCAGCTCTCTGGCTCAAAATTTCAAAAGGAACTAAAGGCTTTTCTTGCGCTATCGAGCAACCTTTATCGTCGTTTTATAGAAGACGAGCAGGTAAAACAAGCAAGCAAGCTCAAGTTTTTGTATCCCGATCTTGACCCACTCGCGTTTTTCACGTCGGACCAAACCGGACCATATGCACTTTCTGCCAGCCGCGAATTGCCGATCACGATCATTGCAAAACCACAGACGCAGGCGCAATGTCTGGCTCTGTGGCTTGCTGACGGGCATGAGGTCGCTGGTCACGGTGTACATAATCTTGTGGAAGGGTTGCAGGACGATTTAGGCAAAGCGATCCGAGCGGCTGTAAAAGCAGCGTTCGATAGCAAGAAGATGAAAGTCTCAACCGCTAGTGTGTCTGTTCCAAATGGACGCTCTGTCTTCAGCGGCAAAAAAAATGTTGCCACCCGAGATTTCATGAGCGACTTGTTTGGCGCATGGGTTGCGGAAATTTCGGCAGATGCAGCGGGTCTCATCAACATGGGTCCACTGTTTGTCGACTCGGGAATGCTTTTGATTGCCGCTTCGCGCTCCGACGGCGACCTCGCGTGCGTCTCGGAATACAGTGCTCAGACTGGCTTTTCCGAACATCCGGTTGACCTGGTGCGCGTACTACTTGCAATCGAGATGGTGCGAAAGCTGCCAATCAAAAATGCATCCACGTACGCGACGGCACTCAACGAGCGTCTTCTGACCATCATGGGAGGCAGCCTACCGAAAGCGATTTCGTGGATTCGTTCGTCGGGTTCGACCGCCTTCGAAGTGTCACTTTCAGATTTGAGAGCGGTACTGCCTACGGTGGCAGACGCCATCCTCAACGCCAAACTGCCAGCACTCTCCTCTCAGTCTCTGACCGAGATCATGACCTGGACAGAAGAAGACGAGAGCTTTGTCGCAAGCGTCAGTGTGCAGCTTGAAAAAGGCGACTCTGAAGTCGATATTGTAATCGATGCCCGACACATCGTATCTGCTTCGCTGATGGCTCTTGAGCGCGCAAGCGCTAAGCGCGATTTTGTAAAAGTTGCACAAACCATTCACGCCACTGGAATTCGTGCACTTTCCGACATCTACGACAGCCAGTGTCTCTTGTGTCTGCCAGCCAATAAGCCAGACGACATTCCTGCCGATGCATCGACTTCGCTCACTGACCTGGTTCGCCTCGTCAAAGAAGTCAAAGACTTAAAAGGGCGCTAACGCTCCTGTCAAAAATCAGACCTATCAATCTCTCAGGAGAAACAAACATGAAAGTAAGAGCTAAATGCCCATCACTCGTTGAACTTATGATGCCGGAACATGAAAATCCGTCCGGCAATATTTTCGGCGGAGTGCTTTTGTCCAAAATCGATATCGCAGGTGCAGTCGCTGCCCGTCACGTTCATCCCGGCCGCGTCGTGACTGTGGCTATGAACAGTGTCATTTTCAAAAAACCAGTCATGCGCGGCGATCTTCTGATTTGCTGGGCGGAAGTGACTAAGGTCGGCAAGACATCAATCACAACCAAAATTCGCGTAGAAGCAAATCGGGGCGGCAAGATCATTTCGGTCACAGAAGCTGAAGCAACCTACGTTGCCGTCAACGCTGCGGGCGATAAAGTTGCTGTCGGCAGCACCGAGGACGGTGGCATCAAAAAGTCCACTCGCACTTCTGTCTGCCCCGCTTGCGAAAGCGACGAAGAGGAGCGCTGCGCAGATAAAGCGGGCGACAAACCGGCTTCAGAAAAGAAGGACGCCAAGAAAAAGAAGAAGAAAAACAAG